>JAURXC010000126.1 GCA_030654645.1 Deltaproteobacteria bacterium
ATTGCCAACGGTATCTTCGATGGAGGCTCTCTGCCACCAGCTCCCTCGGTTCCAGCAGCTCCGAACGGCTTGACCGCCGTTGGCGGCACGGGACAGGTGACACTCTCCTGGACTTCCGTAAGTAATGCGACCTCGTACAATCTGTACTACGCAACCACTGCGGGCGTTACCAAAACCAGCGCAACCAAGATCTCGTCCGTTTCAACTCCATATGTCCAGGCCGGTCTTGCTGCCGGTACCACCTATTACTATATCGTAACCGCCGTTAACAGCAGCGGCGAAAGCGCCGCTTCGGCCCAGGCCTCGGCAGGCACGGCTTCAACACCTCCGGTGCCGACACTCCCGGCCGCACCAACCGGTGTGACAGCAACAGGCGGCACCAACCAGGTGACACTCACATGGGGCGCTGTCAGTGGCGCCACGTCGTATAATGTCTATTATGCTACCACCGGCGGCGTAACCAAGGTTAACGGAACCAAAATAACCAGCGCCACCAGTCCCGCGGTTCTGAACGGTCTCACCGCCGGCAGCGCTTACTACTGCATCATTACCGCGGTAAACAGCGCCGGTGAAGGCGCTGCTTCCGTCCAGGTCGCGGCGACCACGCTTGCAGCGGTGCCGACCCCGACAGTTCCGGCGGCACCGACCGGTGTCACTTCCGTTGGCGGAGCCAACCTGGCGACCATAACCTGGCCCGCCGTTACAGGAGCAGCCTCTTATAACGTTTACTGGTCCACAAGCAACGGCGTTACCAAAACAAGTGGAACCAAAGTCGCCGGTGTCAGCAGTCCCTATGTCAAAACCGGACTTTCCGCCGGCACTACCTACTACTTCATTGTCACGGCGGCCAACAGTGTCGGCGAAAGTGCCGCTTCAAGCCAGGTCACGGCGACCACCAACGCAGCGCCTCCAGCGGTTCCGGCAGCGCCGACAGGTGTTACGGCCAGCGGCGGTGCAAATCAGGTATCCATCTCCTGGACCACAGTTTCCGGCGCTACTTCGTACAATATCTACTGGGCCACGGCTTCAGGCGTTACCACGGCTGCCACAAAAATCACAACTGCTACCAGTCCCTATGTCCAAACCGGATTGGCAGCATCCACCACCTATTACTACATCGTGACCGCGGTGAATGCCGCGGGGCAGAGCGCCGCTTCGGCCCAGGTCTCGGCAGCTACCAACGCACCGGTGGTAACGATTCCTGCTGCTCCGGCAGGCGTCAGCGCTGCCGGTGGCGCTAACCAGGTCAGCATCTCCTGGTCGGCGGTTTCAGGTGCCACTTCCTACAACATCTATTACGCAACCGCAACCGGCGTAACAAAAACCAGCGGAGCAAAGATCATTAATGCAACAAGCCCGTACATCCAGACCGGCCTGGCCGCCGGCACCACCTACTACTACATCGTCACGGCTGCAAACAGCGCCGGTGAAGGGCTGGCCTCGTCCCAGGCCAGCGCTGCCACGAATGCTCCGCCGGCGCAAACCTGCGGCACCTGCCACGCCATTCCGCCCGCCCTGGGTCAACACGCGTTTCACGCAAACCAGGGCTATGGTTGCGCCACATGCCATGGCACAGGTTACAGCAGCACGACTGTGAATGCGGCAACGCACATGAACGGTTCCAAGGATGTCAGTCTCAGCGTCTGGAATGCGACTACACGTACCTGCGCGAGTTACTGTCATGGCAGCAAACCATGGTAACACTGCTCATGGGCTGCTTCAGCATACAGACGCTAACCGGTTTTCCGCGTACGGGAAAAGAATTGTCTCTTGACAACCGGGATGTCTCTGTGCTTAAGTATCCTCCCATGAACACTAACCGCTTCTTTACTGCTTATAACTTTTACTTTTGGTTCGGCTTTTATTTCAGGCCGTCTGCCCGGGTACAGGTGTAAGCGAGGAAGCTATCACACAAATCCACGAACCGGGGCAGACGCAAGTCTCCCCGGTTTTTTGCTGTTTGAATTATCAATACAGCCAGGGCCGGGGGGAACTTCCGGCCCGAATTGTTTGTGGTAAAGGAGCAGGAACGATGATTATTGTAATGAAGACAGGCGCAGTAAAAAAGGATCGGGATGAAGTGCTGAAGAGGATCAAGGAGTTGGGCTACAAACCGCATGTGATCCATGGCGAAACGCGGGACGTGATCGGCGCCATTGGAGACGAACGCGGAAAGGCGGTGCTGCAGGCGCTGGAGTCGCTGCATGGGGTTGAGAACGTGGTGCCGATCCTGCAGCCCTACAAGCTGGCTTCGAAAGAGGTCAAGAAGGAGTGCAGTCTGGTGAGAATCAGCGACGATGTTGTTATCGGCGGCAAGCAGGTCGTCATCATGGCCGGTCCCTGTTCGGTCGAAAGCGAAAAACAGATTATCGATTCGGCAATTGCGGTTAAAAAATCCGGTGCGCATGTACTACGGGGCGGAGCCTTCAAACCGCGCACTTCGCCATACTCTTTCCAGGGACTTGAAGAGGACGGGTTGAAACTGCTGGCCAAAGCGCGAGAACTGACCGGTCTGCCATTTGTAACCGAGGTCATCAACCCGGAAACAGCCGAGCTGGTTGCCGACTATGCGGATATCCTCCAGATCGGGGCTCGCAATTCACAAAATTTTGCCTTGCTGAAAAAGGTCGGCCAGTTGGGCAAGCCGGTTCTGCTCAAGCGCGGCATGGCGATGACGATCCAGGAGTTCCTGATGAGCGCCGAGTACATCATGAGCGAGGGGAACCAGTCGGTGATCCTCTGTGAACGCGGTATCCGCACATTCGAGACCGCCACCCGCAACACACTCGATCTCTCGGCGATTCCGGTTTTGAAGATGAAAACCCATCTGCCGATCGTGATCGATCCATCCCATGGAACCGGCAACCACCATTACGTTGCTCCGATGTGTTACGCGGCTGTGGCGGCGGGTGCTGACGGCCTGATTGTCGAGGTTCACCCCGATCCCGAGCACGCATCATCGGATGGACCTCAATCGCTGAAACCGGCCAAATTCGATGTGATGATGGCCAAACTGAAACTGTTTGCAGAGGCGGGGGACAGGACGTTGTGATTTTAGTTGCAGTTTGAAACATTCGGCCACAGAGAACACAGATTTCAGGAACGTATTCCTTATACAGCTTGATGCTTTCACTTTGGAAAGTGGATTTTGCTGTAAAAACTCTGTGAGCTCTGTGGCCGAATGCTGATTTAAGGTTTAAGGTCTGCTCTATTCCGCATGGTCGGGATAACGTTTTTCTATCTGCCGGAAGGTGTCGATACAATCCATGAAAACCTCGACCAGTTCCGGGTCGAACTGCTTGCCGGACTCAGAACGGATATTCTCCAGAACATCGGCCTCGCTCCAGGCCTCCTTGTAACAGCGGCGGCAGGAGAGGGCGTCATACACATCGGCCAGCGCTACGATCCTGCCGAAGAGCGGGATCTCTTCACCCTGTTTGCCTTTGGCGCTGCCATCCTCCTTTTCAAAACCGGGCAGAGGTTTCTGGGTCTGCGGATCGATGTGACCGGGATAACCGTTGCCATCCCAACGTTCGTGATGGCTGATCGCGACAGTTCCTGCCGATTCGTCAAAGTCGGATGAGATGTCCGCAAAGAGATTCGCTCCGTACAGTGTATGCAGCTTCATTATCTGGAATTCTTCCGGAGTAAACCGTCCCGGTTTTTTCAGGATCGAGTCGGAAATGGCCACCTTGCCGACATCGTGCATCATCGCCGACATGCGCAGCACATCCCGGTTTTTGTCCATATCCACCTGTGAAAGATTTCTCCTGCCGGCCCATGCTTCGTAGAGGGCAACGGAATAAGCTGCAACCCGGTTGACATGCGGTCCGGTCTCTTTCGGGTCGCGAAGTTCGGCCATCTTGTTCATTCGCAGAATGATTTCCCTGGTCATTTTGGCCCGCTCGATGGCAACGGCGGCGTTGTTGGAAAAATACCGGATCAGTTCTTCATCATCGTGTACGAATGACGTGACTTCTCCCTGACTATCCATTGCGTTGATCAACTGCAGCACACCGATTATATCGCCGCGAAAGTTTTTAAGCGGAATCGTCAGCATCGAGCAGGTACGGTATCCGGTCAGGTCGTCATAGGAGCGGTTGAAGGTGAAGGGAAAGTAATCAGCGATCTGGTACACGTCGGAAATATTCAAAATGGAACCGTTGGCCGCCACATATCCGGCAACCGAATCATGACCGATCGGTATTGAAAATGTCGAGTAGGGCAGCTTTCTGCCGGGTGGCAGTTGCCCCTGCAGGGTGTCGTTCTGGGCATAGCGGAATGTCAGGCTGTCACCTTCCCTGACGTAAATTGAACCGGCGTCACAGTTGGTGAAAATCCTGGCCTCTTTCAGGATTTTTTCCAGCAGCAGATCAATGTCCCTGATTTGGGAAATCTCGAATCCGAGGTCGATGATCTTCCGGAATTTATCGTCACTGTATTGCATGGTTATGCCCTCTGCTAATGAAGTTGGTTCATTCTACTCTATTTGAGTCAATTTTCAAGTAACAGAATTTGTGTGTGATATTGGCATATTTGAAGTTGCACACCGATTGTATTTGCACTACGATATGCGAAATTCGGAGGTAAGCCAATGCATATACGTACTGTTTCCCTGGTTTTGTGCGCGCTGTTTGTTCTGGCTGGATCCGCTTTTCCCGCGTTTGCCGCCGATTCCGCTGCAATTCTTGAAAGCTCCATGTCGGAAACTCTCGATATCTGGCGTGACGGGCGCTACGAGCAGCTCTTCGAACGGCTGGCCCATCGCGGCAAGACCTCCCGTGAGGCCTTTGTCAAAAAGATGCGTGACAGTTCCATCCGTCCGGCCTGCTGCTGGCAGAAGATGGAAAACTTCAGGGTCTTGAATGAGAAACGCACCGAGGCCACCGTCTACGTAAAGCTTGGACTGGAAGGGACAATGAACTCGTCGGATTCCAGTACCCGCGAATTCAAAATGACCCACGAGGAAGGCCTCTGGAAGATGCAACTGGCCGATGTGCTTTCGATCGCCGAAGTCAGCGGCAAAAAAGCCAGGCACAGCTTGAAAAGATAAAAATGGAAGTAACGTACCACAACTAAAACATTCAGGGAGTATCAAACATGGCAGAGCAGACAACGGCAACACCCCTCAACAGCAGGCATCGTGATTTGAAAGCCTTGATGGCGCCTTTCGGAGGCTGGGATATGCCGATCCAGTACGAGGGGATCATCGCCGAGCATGCCTGGTGCCGACAGAAGGCCGCGCTCTTCGACATCTGCCACATGGGAGAATTCATTTTCCAGGGCGATTTCGAAGCGGGTGGACTGGAGGACGTTTTTACCTTCTCGGTCAAGACGATTCCGGTCGGACGCTCGCGTTACGGTTTCCTGTTGAACGAGCAGGGTGGCATCATTGATGACCTGATCGTCTTCCGCCTTTCAGAGGACAAGGTCATGGTGGTTGTCAATGCCGCTACTGCCGACAACGATTATGCCGTCATCAGCCAACGGCTGAAGGGGGGCGCTTTCACCAACATTACCGACCAGACCGGTAAACTGGACATCCAGGGGCCGCTGGCGCGCGAGGTGATGGTAGCCGCCTTTGGCGAGCAGGTTGCCGCAATTCCATATTTCAAATTCATTACGATGGATATTCTCGGCGTGGAAGCGATTGTCAGCCGCACCGGCTACACCGGTGAGCTGGGTTACGAGATATTCATCCCGGCTGAAAAGGTCTGCCAGCTCTGGGACCTGCTGCTTAAGGACGAGCGTGTCAAGCCGGCCGGGTTGGGCGCACGTGACGTGCTGCGCCTAGAGGTGGGCTATTCACTCTACGGCAGCGATATCGACGAAGTTACCACGCCGTTGGAGGCAGGCTTGGGAGCCTTTGTCAATTTCGACAAGAACTTTGTCGGTAAAGAAGCGCTCCTGCGGCAGAAGCAGGGGGGCGTGGCGAAACAAAAGATCGCTTTCCGGGTTTCAAGCCGCCGCTCACCGCGCCACCACTACGAGATCCTGTCCGACGGCCGTCCGGTCGGCAGCGTAACCAGCGGGGTTTTTTCGCCGATGCTTGGCTGCGGCATCGGAATCGGCTTTGCCGCTGCCGGTGAATATCCGCTTGGAATGCCGCTCACGATATGTCATGAGCGGGTCAGCATGGAGGCCGTGGTTTGCGAGTTGCCGTTCTATGACAACGGTTCGTTGAGGTCGTGAGCTGAATATCGTTCCTTTCTGTTGGAATCTGTTGCTGCATGAACAGAGCAAGATCGGGGAGTGTTTTATGAAACGCAAAATCGATCATTCATCAGTCCTGGCCACGGCAGCTGTTCTGTTTGCTACCATCTGTGGCTGCACCTCCGCCCATGCTTCCGGTTTCGGCATTTTCACCCAGGGCGCTTCAGCCCTGGGGCAGGCCGATGCGGTGGTCGCCCATGGCGATGGCCCGTCGACAATATTTTTTAACCCGGCCTTGCTCAACAGGCTGCCGGGAACCCAGCTTGAGGTTGGGACAACCCTGCTGTTCCCTTCCAGGGATTTCAAAAGCGCAGCCAGCGGTTCCACATCCTCAACCGAAGACACCCTCTACTACCCCAGTACATTTTATTTTAGCCATACCTTCAACGACAAGATCAGCGCCGGGCTGGGCGTTTTCAACCCCTTCGGCCTGGGTACGGAATGGAACGGAACCTGGGAGGGGAGATACGTTGCCACCAATTCACAGATTGAAACCTACAATTTTAACCCGGTGCTATCATACCGGATCATTCCGGGACTCTCTTTCGCTGCAGGGCTGGACGTGATTTATCTGGATGCGTCACTGGAGGGTAAAGTCAACCTGTCTGCTTTCGGGCTCGCCGATGCCAATCAGAAGTTCAAGGGAGACGGAACCGGCTTCGGATACAATCTTGCACTGGCTTATGATGCCGGCCATGGGATTTCCGCTGGTGTATCCTACCGCAGCGAAGTCGAGGTGGACATTGACGGCAATATCAATTTTGAGCTTCCGTCACCGTTGCTCGCAGGAGCCCTGCCGAACACCA
>JAURXC010000130.1 GCA_030654645.1 Deltaproteobacteria bacterium
GGCCGAGGATGCAAAGGTCATGATCGAACTGGGTGAAGAGGCCCAGGATGCCGAAACCCTGACCGAGGTAGCCGGCATGATGGATCGCCTGGCCAAGGCGGTTGAAGCGGCCGAATTCCAGCGCATGCTCTCCGGGGACCACGACCGCAACTCCTGCTTCATAACCATCAACCCCGGCGCCGGAGGCACCGAATCCCAGGACTGGGCCGAAATGCTCCTGCGCATGTACCTGCGCTACTGCGAGAAAAAAGGCTGGAAAACAACCATCACCGAATTCCAGGCCGGTGACGAGGCCGGGCTGAAATCGGCCACCTTCAGCGTCAGCGGTGAATACGCCTATGGCTACCTCAAGGCCGAGGCCGGCATCCACCGCCTGGTACGCATCTCCCCCTTCGACAGCAACGCCCGCCGCCACACATCGTTCGCATCGATGTACGCCTTCCCGGAAATCGAGGAGGACGATATCAACATCAAGATCAGCGACTCCGACTTGCGGGTGGATACGTTCCGCTCCGGCGGAGCCGGCGGCCAGCACGTCAACACCACCGACTCGGCCGTGCGTATCACGCACATCCCCACCGGCATCGTGGTGGCCTGCCAGAGCGAACGCAGCCAGATATCCAACCGCGGCACCGCAATGAAGGTCTTGCGCGCCAAACTGTACGAACGGGAAGTTGAAGAGCGTAGCGCCAAGGCCTCTGAAATTGCCGCCGAAAAGAAAGATATCGGCTGGGGCAGCCAGATCCGCTCCTATGTGCTGCACCCCTACAAGATGGTAAAAGACCTGCGGACCGGTGTAGAATCGGGCAATCCGGACGCGGTGCTGGACGGCGCCCTGGAGGAATTCGTGGTGGCCTGGCTGATGGGAGTCAGGCGACAAGTTGGTGATGTGGAGTAACGGGAGCTGCCAACCATGACACTGCAAGAAAAACTTTCAACATTCCGCAACAGCTTTCAGTTCAGGCTCTTCTATGTCTTCACGCTGCTGACGGCGCTGCTCTCGTTCCTGATCAGCACGATGTACGTCGTCAGTGAAATCCGCGAGAAGAGAAGCAACGCGACCACGCATCTGCGCCAGTTGGCCCGTCAAATGGTAGATTCCGTGCGTCTGCCGCTTTATGCCGAGAACCGCGAGCAACTGAGGCAGATTGCGGAAATCATATACCATACCCCGGAAATCCAGGCCGTGATGATCACCTCGTCAAGTGGAAAGGTGCTGGTGAACCTGCGTGCCCCGACTTATTCCGCCCCGGGCAATTACATCATCGAAGAGCATGAAGTATCAAGCAACCCGGTAATTCCATCGATTGAGAGTACAGTCACCGGTGACAGGGACTCGTCCCAACCGTCCGTGATCGGAAAAATCCGACTGGAGCGGGACACGTCCGACCTCTCAAGTGAGATTAGCCAGCTTATCCTGTTTTCAGCATCCTCGGCCATCATGTTCTGGCTGGTGATCACATCGGTCTGTTACCTGGTGCTGCGGCGGGTTACGCTTTCCTTCAATGAACTCATACGCGGACTGAAGCTGATGCAGGAAGGTGATTACACTTCCAGGATAAGAATCTTATCCTCCGATGAACCGGGCCAGGCCGCGATTGCAATCAACGAGCTGGCAAACAGGTTGATGCGGCGCGACGAGGAAAATCTGCGGCTCAATCAGGAGCTGCTTGAATCCAACCATTCGCTGGAAGAGGAAAATATCGAGCGTACCCAGGCGGAGCAGACTGTGCGTGAAAGCGAGCAGAACCTGAAGATTCTGCTGGACGTGATGCCGGTCGGTGTCGGCTGGAACGACCAGGATGGGAATATCGAATACCTTAACCAGTTCTTCGTGGAGCGATTCGGCTACGACCGCGACGAAATCCAGACCGACGGGGACTGGTTCTCACATGCCTACCCTGACCCGGACTACCGCAAACAGATCAAGGAACGGCACCAGGCTGTCCTTGAGACCGGACTGCTGGATAACAGCTACATCCCGATGTTTGAATCCAAGGTGACCTGCAAGGACGGCACTGTCCGGCAAGTAATCACCAAGATGTCCATCTCTAAAAAACGCACCGTTCTGATTCTGATCGACATTACCGATCGCGAAATTCTGCAGGAACAGATCATCAAAACCCAGAAGCT
>JAURXC010000147.1 GCA_030654645.1 Deltaproteobacteria bacterium
CACGCCGGAACGTTATGCGATGATGTTTTACAAGGACGGCTTGCCGATCGGTTTCTACCATGACGGCGCGACCTCCATAGAATCCCAGCCCGATGAATCGCGCAAGGTGGCGGCTCTGCCCGGCGCTAAGATTGATATCTGCGGGACCAAGCCGATAGAAGAACTCCTGCGCTATGATCTGCTCCAGATGGTGACCCTGGCCAAGTTGTGGGAAGCGGCCCAGCTTCGTAATGCCGCGCCGCGACAGAAGGAACAGCCGGTTTCAGGCAGTGCCGTCGACGATGGCAAAATGGCCGAACTGGTTGACGATCTCCAGGAATTGGCAAGCGCATACCTGTCCAGGGCCGGACGGGAAATTATCGAAAAACGATTGCGGGATGGCGGTGGCCCGCGGCTGCTGATGGATGACGGCAAATTTGAAAACTTCATGTCCCAGGTGGAGTCCGATGCCAGGGCGGTTGACGGTGATGCCCGGATCGATGAGATGATGGATCTGATGAGGTCGGAGGTTGCCGGCAGACTGGCTGTCTAGCATGTCCGGTCACCGGAGCTGAACGTGCATATTCAGCAGATCCTCAAGGAATACCTTGAACTCCACGGTTATTGGGTCCTGTTTGTCGGAACGTTTCTGGAGGGGGAGGCTATCCTGCTGATGGCCGGTTTTCTGGCCTTTCGGGGATACCTGGATATCAGCTCGGTGGTTCTGACGGCCTGGGTGGGAGCTTTTCTCGGCGACCAGTTCTATTTCTACCTCGGACGCCGGAAGGGCAGGGCGCTGCTTAAGCGCTTTCACTCGATTGCCCGCAAGTTCCGGGCCGCTTTGAAGCTGATCGAGAAGTATGGCGTGTATGTAGCATTCATCTCCAAATATACCTACGGTTTCAGAATCGTTCTGCCCATAATTCTGGGCATCACCAAGCTTGCACCCCGCACTTTTCTCTGGATTAACCTTGTAAGCGCTCTTACCTGGGCCATGGTGTTTGCCCTGGGCGGCTACCTGTTCGGTAAAAGTGCCTCGCTGTTTCTGGACAATATCAGCAACTACGAACACTACCTTGCGCTGGCGCTGCTGGGCATAATTGCATCGATCTGGCTTGTTCACATATATCACGTCTGGAAAATGAAAAAACCGGCCAGGGACCGCCTGGCCCGTATCCGGGCAATCCGTGACTCACGAAGGACAATAACTTGAATTCCGATATCTGCATTATACTTGTAGAACCCCAGTCGCCCGGAAACATAGGCATGGCCTGCCGTGCCATGAAGAACATGGGCTTCACCCGGCTGCGCCTGGTGAAGGGGTGTGACCGTTTCCATCCCGAATCGCTGAAATTTGCCGTTGCCGCCAGGGATGTCCTGGAGGCGGCCCAGGTCTTTCCGGACCTGGCTTCGGCCCTGTCCGACTGCAGCCTGTCCGTCGGTACTACCCGCCGTCACGGCAAGTATCGCCAGGAGATCCTGACACCGCCGGAGGTGGCGCTCCGTTTCAGGGAGTCGGCTACGGATGATTGCCGGGCGGCGCTGGTCTTCGGGCGCGAGGACAACGGCCTGACCACGGAAGAGCTCTCCCTCTGTCGCTGGCACGCCACCATCCCGACCTCGGCAGAGTACGGTTCGCTGAACCTGGCCCAATCGGTGCTGCTTTTCTGTTATGAACTGGGCAAGGCCGGCGATTCTCCCGGTGGTGGCCGTCCTCTGGATCTGGCGACTTCCCATGAGATGGAAACGCTCTTCACGCATATGCATGCCAGTCTGAACAGGATCGGCTTTTTGAATGAGCAGAATCCGGATCATATCATGCGTTCGCTGCGGCGGATTTTCTTCAGGTCCAACCTGGACAGCCGTGAAGTCACGGTGCTGCGCGGCATGCTGACCCAGATCGACTGGGCCAGTTCCGGTTTTGACGGAAGGAAGAGATCGTGAGTCCGACAACCATCGGCCTTGTTGCCGGCACCCTCACCAGTCTGGCCGCTATTCCCCAGGTGGTTAAAACTCTGAGAAGCCGCCATGTACGGGATATTTCAGTCTGGCAGCCGCTCTTGCTTTCGATTGGTGTTGCGCTTTGGATGATTTACGGTATCCTTATCGGCGACCTGCCGCTGATCGTCGCCAATATTACACCGCTGGTCTGCAATCTGCTGCTGACCGGCATGAAGATCTATTATGGTAAAAACGACTGCGCTGTCTGAATTCAACCAATACACCAGATACAAGGGAGGAACAACATTATGAAACGTTTTATCAACCTACTCTCGACTGTGCTGCTGCTGGCCCTGCTGTCCGGCTGCGGCTACAACACGATGCAGGCCAACGAGGAAGCGGTGATCGCCGCCTGGGGCAATGTGGAGTCGTCCTACCAGAGGCGCGCCGACCTGATCCCCAACCTGGTCGAGGTCGTCAAGGGCTATGCCAAGCATGAGGCCGATACGCTCAAGGCGGTCACCGAAGCCAGGGCCAAGGTCGGGTCGATGCAGGTCAGCAAGGATGTGCTCAACAATCCCGAGAGCCTGAACAAGTTCCAGCAGGCCCAGGGCGAGCTGTCCGGCGCGCTTTCGCGATTGATGGTGGTGGTTGAAAAGTATCCGGACCTGAAGGCCAACCAGAATTTCATGGATCTGCAAAAACAGCTGGAAGGAACCGAGAACCGCATCAACGTGGCTCGTGAGCGCTATAACAAGTCGGTGCAGGTGTTCAACACCAGCATCCGCACCTTCCCCAATTCTCTGACCAACTCGATGCTGCTGCACCTGCAGCGTAAAGAGGCATTCAAAGCCGAGGAAGGCGCCAAGGTAGCGCCCAAGGTCAAGTTCTGACCTGAACGGATATGAAACAGATAATCCTGTTGATAACGCTGCTGCTCTTCCCGCTCCAACTGCTGGCGCTGGAGGCTCCGGCCCTGACCGGCCGGGTCAACGACCTGGCCAAAATGCTCTCGCCCGAAACAAGCCAGCGACTGGAGCAGAAGCTGGCCGCATTTGAGCGCGAAACCTCCAACCAGGTTGCGGTGCTTACCGTGCCGTCACTGCAGGGGGATGACATCGACCAGTTCTCGATCCGGGTGGCCGAGTCCTGGAGGCTTGGCCAGACGGGGAGGGACAACGGGGTGCTGCTGATCCTGGCCCAGGCCGAACGCAAGGTGCGCATCGAGGTCGGCATGGGGTTGCAGGGAGTTCTTCCCGACATAACCGCCGGCAGGATCATCAGGGAGACGATGCGCCCCTACCTGAAGTCGGGCAACTTCGACCAGGGCATCAGCGTTGGCGTGGATGCGATCATTGCCGCTACAAAAGGGGAGTTCAAAGGGGACGTGCAGGCGTCCGGAAAAAAATCGTCAAAAAAATCACCTTCGATGATCACGATATTTCTGGTCGTTGCTGTGGTTGCCGCTGTGCTGGGACTGTTTTCCCGTTACCTGGGGGGCGCCGCCGGAGCAGTCGGTCTGCCGCTGGCGGCCGCGACGGCTTTCCCCGGCCTGGGTCTGCTTACTCTGATTCTGCTGGGCGCTGCCGGACTGGTCGGCGGTTTTCTGCTTGCCAGGCTGGTCTCCGGGTTGCGGGGCGGTGGTGGCGGTGGCGGTGGCGGATTTTACGGCGGCGGCTGGGGGGGCGGCGGATTCTATGGCGGTGGCTTCTCCGGAGGTTCTTTCGGTGGCGGCGGTGATGATTTCTCCGGCGGCGGCGGTGGCTTTGACGGCGGTGGCTCGTCCGATGATTTTTGATAAGGCGATTTGGTCTGCAACTCCCATGATTTGCAGACTGCATTGATGTGATGGATATCTTCTCCGAAAAAACTATTCTGACGGTCAGCCGTCTGACCGCTCTGCTACGCGGGGTGCTTGAGGAAAACTTCGAGCAGCTCTGGGTGCAGGGCGAAGTTTCCAACCTGTCGTTACCCTCCTCCGGCCATTGCTATTTCACCCTCAAGGACAGCGGGGCGCAGTTGCGTTGCGTGATGTTCAAAAGCTCGGTCAAAAACCTCAAGTTCCGCCCGACCGACGGCATGGCGCTGATTGCCAGGGGGCACATCTCGGTCTATGACCAGCGCGGTGAATACCAGCTGATCTGCGAATACCTGGAGCCGTCCGGCGTCGGCGCACTGCAGGCCGCCTTTGTCCAGCTCAGGGAGAAACTGGCCGGCGAAGGGTTGTTTGCCGAGGAACACAAGCTCCACCTGCCGCGCTTTCCCCGCAAAGTGGGGGTGGTGACCTCGCCGACCGGCGCGGCGATCCATGATATCCTGAATGTTCTCAAACGGCGCTTTGCCTCGCTTGAGGTGCAGATCTGTCCGGTGCGGGTTCAGGGCGAGGGGGCTGCTCTGGAGATCGCGCGGGCGATTGAGGAGATGAACCGCCTGGCCGAGGTGGACGTGCTGATTGTCGGGCGCGGGGGCGGTTCGCTGGAGGATCTGTGGGCCTTCAACGAAGAGATCGTGGCCCGGGCGGTCTATCGTTCCAGAATCCCGATCATATCGGCCGTCGGACATGAAACCGACTGGAGTAGCTGCGATTTTGCCGCCGACCTGCGTGCTCCCACCCCCTCGGCCGCGGCCGAGATGGTGATTGCATCGGCCGACGAACTTCGCGGCCAGGTGCAGGCGCTTTCACGCCAGCTATTCAGGGTGATGGAAAACCGTCTGGCAACCCTGGACGCCTCTGTCGGTGCGTTGCGGCGGGCGTTGCACGATCCGAGAACGTTGCTGGGGCATCTGGCCCAGCGGGTGGATGACCTGAACGAACGCCTGGATCTGGCATTGTGCAACAGTCTCAAAGGCCTCAAGGAAAAATTCAGCAGACTGGAAAACTCGCTGCAGTACCAGAATCCAGCTGTACGGATAAATGGCCAGCGTCAGCGGATCGGCCTGCTCTCTGCACAGGCTGAGGGGCTGATGGCCCACAGGCTGGATCTGAGCCGGCAGAGGTTCGTGGCCGGGGCCGCCCGCCTGGAAGTTCTGTCTCCGCTCCGGACACTGGCCCGCGGCTATGCGGTGGCTGTCAGAGCCGAAGATGGCCGCGTGGTGACTGACGCCGGGGATCTGGATGTGGGCGGGGAACTGTTGCTGTTGTTGCATCGCGGTCGGGCACGCTGCCTGGTAGAGTCTTTGGAAACCGCCAAAACTTGACGCCCAACCGCATATCTGTATAATAAACTCTCTTTGGGGGTCGAGAACGCCATGGCAACCGATAAATTCGAAACATCGTTGAAAAAGCTGGAAGAGGTCGTGAAGCGCCTGGAGGGGGGCTCGCTCTCCCTCGAAGATTCCCTGAAAGCCTTCGAAGAGGGGGTCAAACACGCTGCCTTTTGTTCAGCAAAACTGGACGAAGCCGAGCGCAAGGTTGAAATCCTGCTGAAACAGAAAGACGGCACCCTGAAACGGGAACCGTTTGAATCCGAAGCTAATTGACAGAAAGGCAGTTGCAGATGGATCTGAAATCATATCTGAAAGAACAGTGCGACCGCATTGATGCGGCGCTTGACCGGTTCCTCCCCAGGGACACGGTTTTGCCGCACAGCCTGCACAAGGCCATGCGTTATTCGATCTTTGCCGGCGGAAAACGGGTCCGTCCGATCCTGATGCTGGCAGCCTGCCAGGCGGTGGGGGGCGACACCGAGCGCGCCATTCCGGCGGCCTGTGCCATGGAGATGATCCATACCTACTCGCTGATTCATGATGACCTGCCGGCCATGGACGATGACGATTTCCGCCGTGGCAATCCCACCAACCACAAGGTGTTCGGCGAGGCCATTGCCATCCTGGCCGGTGACGCGCTCCTGACCGAGGCCTTCAAGCTGATCAGCGATCCACGCTCGTCCGCGGGTTGCGATCCGGCGGCCCGACTGGCGGTGATCCATGAGATCGCGACCTGTGCCGGTTCCTACGGAATGGTTGGCGGGCAGGTGGTGGACATGGAGAGCGAAGGCAAGCCCGACATTGATCTGCCCACGGTCCAGTATATCCATACCCACAAGACCGGCGCCCTGATCAAGGCATCTGTGGTGGCCGGGGCTCTGCTGGGGGGCGCAAACCAGCAGAAGCTGGCGGCGATTACCCGTTATGGCGAGGCCGCCGGGCTGGCATTCCAGATTGCCGACGACATCCTGGATATCGAAGGAACGACCGAGGAAATCGGCAAGGATGCCGGCAGCGACGAAGCCCGCGGCAAGGCGACCTATCCCGCGGTTATGGGGCTTGCCGCCGCAAAGGATGAGGCGCGGGCGATGATGGATGAAGCCATGCTGGCGTTGCAACTGTTTGGCGCCGAGGCCGATCCGTTGCGGGAAATTGCCGCTTATATCGTCAAGCGGAAGAACTGAAGCACGCATAAACTCAATATTGCCATCGACGTTCCGTGCCATGTTTTATCAGACCGGGGCTTTAAGAAAACAAAGGTTTTTTCATGTCCATACTTGAAACTATAAATTCCCCGGATGACCTGAAACGGCTGCCCGCCTACCAGCTTCCGGCCGTTGCGGAGGAACTGCGCCGCCTGATCATTGAAACATGCTCCAGGAACGGCGGCCACCTGGCCCCCAGTCTGGGGGTGGTCGAGCTGACCATCGCCATGCACCGGGTGTTCCGGACACCAACCGACAAGATCATCTGGGATGTGGGGCATCAGGCCTATGCGCACAAACTCCTGACCGGCCGCCGCGACGCATTCGGCACACTGCGTACCATCAACGGCATCAGCGGTTTTCCGAAGCGTCATGAGTCGCCTCACGACGCTTTCGATGTGGGCCATTCGTCCACTTCCATTTCGGCTGCCACCGGCTTTGCCGTGGCGCGTGACCTTGATGGCCGGAAAAACAAGGTGCTGGCGGTGATCGGTGACGGCTCCATGACCGGGGGCATCGCCTACGAAGGGATCAACCACGCCGGCCACCTGAACAAGGATCTGGTCGTGATCCTTAACGACAACGAGATGTCGATTGCCGAGAATGTCGGCGCAATTTCCAACTTTCTTTCCCGCACCGCTTCCAGCGAATTCGTGCTGCGCTTCAAGAAGAATACCGAGTCGTTCCTTAAACGCCTGGATATGGGCAACAGCGTGCTGCAGGTGGCCCGCAAGCTGGAAGAGTCCTTCAAGGGCTTCCTGACGCCGGGCATGCTCTTCGAGGCCTTCGGATTCGACTACATTGGCCCGATTGACGGGCACGATCTTCCCAAGCTGATCGAGACCCTGGAAAACGTCAAAAGATTCGACGATGCCGTGCTGATTCATGTACTGACCAAGAAGGGCAAGGGGTACAAGCCGGCCGAGGACAACCCGTCGCTGTTCCACGGTGTCGGCCCGTTTGATATCAAGAGCGGCAAGGTGCTGAAGGGGAAGGGTGGGGCGGCCTCCTACACCGCCGTATTCGGTTCCGCGCTTTGCAAGCTGGCCGCCGAGGATGACCGGGTCGCGGCCATCACGGCCGCCATGCCGGACGGCACCGGGCTGAGCGGTTTTTCCAAGGAATTTCCAGAGCGTTTCTTCGATGTGGGTATCGCCGAGCAGCATGGCGTCACCTTTGCCGCAGGTCTGGCCGCCGAGGGCTACCGCCCGGTGTTCGCGGTTTACTCAAGCTTTTTGCAGCGCGCCTACGATCAGGTCTTTCACGATGTCTGCCTGCAGAATCTGCCGGTCACATTTGCGCTTGACCGCTGCGGCGTGGTTGGCAACGACGGGCCGACACATCACGGCGCTTTCGACATCTCCTATCTGCGCCATCTGCCGAATATGACCCTGATGGCTCCCAAGGACGAAAACGAACTGCAGCATATGCTGGCAACCGCGATCAACCTGGGGACTCCGGCCGCCGTCCGCTATCCGCGCGGAAATGGTTATGGCGTTTCCCTGGATCAGAACCTGACGCCGATCCAGGTCGGTCAGGCCGAAGTTTTGCACGAGGGGAAAAATGCCGCTGTTCTGGCACTTGGAACAATGGTCCGCCCCGCCCTGGAGGCTGCCTTGGCGCTGGAGGCGGAAACCGGAGTGTCGCTGACCGTTGTCAACGCCCGTTTCGTCAAGCCTCTGGATCACGGACTGATCCTGGAGCTGGCTCAAAAGCATGGCTGCCTGGTAACCATCGAGGAGAACGCCCTGCAGGGGGGCTTCGGCACGGCAGTACTGGAACTGCTTGAGGAAAATGGCCTGTCAGGTGTGCGGGTTCTGCGGCTCGGCTACCCTGATAGCTACATTCCGCAGGCGGAGCAGCACGAGTTGCGTGCCATGCTTGGTCTCGACACCGCAGGCATAGCTGCCTCGATCCGTTCTTTTCTTGCTCCATGACCTTCGGCGCCAGTTTGCCGACGGCCCGGTCTGGGAGGCTCCTGATATGAAACGATATCTGATGGTGATGGCGGCGGTATTCCTGTTTGCGTCGGCTGTATCTGCCGAACAGATCGACAGCGACCCGGTCATCCATAGCGGCTATGGCCGCGAACTGATGCTGCGCGGCGAATACGAAAAAGGCATCGAACATCTGCGCCGGGCCTACCTGCTCTTCCCCCTCAATGAAACCTTCAAACACAATCTGGCCGAAGCGTACGCGGCCTATGGGCATCATTTTTTCAAGCTGAAGCACTTTGAAGAGTCGGACGAGAACTTCGTCAAGGCGCTGGAGTTATATCCGGATGAACCGGTCTACTCGCTGCTGCGCGGAATCTGCAATTACCATCTGAAGAAATATGATGTGGCCCGTTACGAGTTGGAGCATGCCCGGTCACTTAAGGCCGATTCGGCGGAAGTGCTCTACTATCTGGGACTGGTCGAGTACGAGACCGAGAATCGCAGCCAGGCGATCGAACTGTGGGAAAAAGCGCTGAAACTCTCCCCCGGCCGCAAGGAAATCATCGACCTGCTCGCCAAATCCCGCAAGGAGATCGCCGTGGAATCGCGGATGGATCGCGGCCATAGTTCGCGTTTTGATCTCTCCTACGACCCCGGTGTTGATGCCGGTTTTGCGTTAGCGATCCTGGATGTGCTCGAATCGGCCGCCAACCAGGTCAACGCCGAGCTGGGGCTGTTTCCGGAGGCGCGCGTGCCGGTCGGCATCTACAAGCGGGACGACTTCAAGACCGTTACCGATTCACCGGACTGGGCCGGTGGCTTCTATGACGGCAAGATCCGGCTCCCGTTCGGGACACTGAATGAGATCACTCCGGTCATGCGTGGCGTGCTCTTTCACGAGTACGCCCACGTCGTGGTTTTCGAACTGACCCGCGGCAACTGTCCGTTATGGCTGAACGAAGGTGTGGCCGAAATGTTCGGGCGCATGCAGTACAATCGGCCCATGTCCGAGTTCGGCCGTGCCGCCCGCAAAAAAACTTTCACCGATTTCAGAAAGCTGGAAAGCGATTTCAGCTCCCTTTCAACCGCTGATGCCGCTCTGGCTTACCAGCAGAGCTATGCACTGGTAAACTTCATGGTGACCAGTTACGGTTGGCACATCGTGAGGCAGATCCTCTCGTCGCTTGGTGGAGGAATGACCATTGACGAAGCGATGCTGTCGGCATTGAAAGACTTTAACCTGGGTTATGACGGTGTTGTGGGGGCGTGGCGTGAATCGGTTGAGCGGGAAATGGCGGGAAGATAAATATTCTCTTGCCTTAACCGAATACCGTGTGCTATACAGTACGTCTTTCGTCGGTGAGTAGCGCAGCCTGGTAGCGCACCTGCCTTGGGAGCAGGGGGTCGCTGGTTCGATTCCAGTCTCACCGACCAGATAATTCAAGGGGTTACAGTTTATTCTGTAATCCCTTTTTATTTCACGTTTGCCCGTTAAAATAAAAGAGCAACCAGCTGGTGGCTGGTTGCTCTTACTTGCAACGTGAATACGGAATCAGGTTATTTCCTGTTTTCGTCAATCAGGTGATTAAGCAGAGTTACAATTTCCCTGATCTCCTGTTTGTTCATATCCGTATTGGGCTTGCGCAGCATTTTGATTCCGTAGGCCTTGACGGCCTGCTTGTCAAAAGGCTGTCCGGTGATTGGAGCGCGACCGGTTTGTATGGCAATGACCGTTAATTCCATCGAGTGGCATTTTACACACTTTCTGGAGAGCAAATCCAGTGACGGTCTGAAGTTGGGACTCACGCTTTCAGGGTCGAAATTCATATTGTTACCACGACCCTTGACTTTAACACGGGCATCTGCCAGAGAAAACGTGGCCAGGGTAATCAGCGCTGTCAGCAGTAAAAGTCGTTTCATGGCTACTCCTTAAGGCTTGATCTTGATATTGATTCTCTGGTTACATATGTGCCCCGTTGCATTAAATAACGGTGACGTCGCAATTAGATAGATTTCTTTCACGGCATGCCGAGCCGCAGCAGGTTCGTGTCTTTGAGCTGGAGTTCAGTAGTCTCTATTTTAGCAACCGGTATATATAGGTAAAAGTGCCACCTACTGAAATACCGGACAGTAGTCCGGCGTATCTTCTTACTTCCTGGGAAAACTGGATACGCGCCGGGTATTGATCAAAGTCGGTGGATTCGTCGGTCATAAGCGCTATGATATCCTGCCAGTCCTGGTCCCATTGAAATATCTGTAGATACAGCTCGGAGCCTTTCCAGAGAAAAATGAAGAAGAAGACCAGGCCGAAAGCAATGAAGCCTTTCGAGATGTCAGAGTCCTTGATGGCCAGGTAGATTTTCCTGACCAGCTCGATGTTCATGACGCACAGAAAAACCCAGATGGCGTTTTCAACCATTCTGATGTTTCTGATGGTGTTGGGGCTTGGGTTGGGATTTATCATCAGGAAAACGCCGGATGCCGCAAGTATGCCCAGCGTACTCAGGTATACGATGAGTTTGTTGCCCGAGATTTCAAAGGTTCGGCAGAATACGTAATATTCCAGAAATCCGTGGGTTATCATCATGATGGCCACGGTGCCTACAATATAGTGAAATGCGGTGAGTTTTTGGTAGTGACCCCAGGGGTTGATGCCGTAGGCCTGGCTCAGAAATATCAGGAAGAAGCCGATCGATATACTGGTCCAGACTCTGGCGTTACCTATGCTGAAGTAAAAGCTTATTGCACCGGCCATGCCCCAGAATATAACCTGGACAAGATCGAATGGGTTCATTTGGGTAAGCAGTTCAAAAAACTTTTCCATATATCCTCCAGTGCGTTCCTAGGAATTAAGATTCAGATCTTGCGTTAGTAATTGTAGAGGACAGTTTTTCCATCATCGCCTTGATATTGGTGCCGCTTATAAGGAGCTTTGCTGCCCGCTCGATTCCGGCCAGGAATTTCGCGAAGCCGGCCTCATCGATCAGGCATGAATTCCCTCCGTTTTCGGACAACTCCTTGTCAACTATTCCACGTCCGACCTTGCCTACGTACTCGCCGACAATTACCTTGACCTGTTCTTCAAGCTCGGCAAGTCTAAGGGTAGCCGCTTTTATATCCCGTTCTTGTCGTTCCTTGTTTGTCCGGTCAATTTCCGACTGATGAAGCGCCACGGTGGTATCCCAGATCTTCTGTATGTTTGCAACTTCAAGCAGGTTGATCCCCATGATCTCTTCAACACTCTGTGTGGCAAAAAGGTCGATCTTGGCTCCCGGCAGACCTGCGATTTTTTGTGATTCGGAAGAGGACGATTCTATATCACCAGAGCCATCGTGGAAGAATCCAAGCGGATTGCCTTCCTTGTAGAAAATCATCGCTGAATGTTCTTCGGTATAGATACGCAGACAGCCGTTCATCCGGTCGTTCTTGACCTTGCCGAGAAGTGAATTTATGTCTATCAGTTTTAGCTCTTGAGCCTTGTAGAGGGTCTCACCTTCAAGAAGGGCATGTATGCACATGGTGAGATCTTTGGATAGTTTATAGACGTTCATGGTGCCGCTACCCGATGAGACCATCAGTTCTGCCAGTGCGGACAGTGCTTCAAATCCATTCTGTCGTTTTCCGTTTCTATCTTCGAGCAGAGCGCTTACCAGTTTGCCGGCCTCGAAAACCAGGATAACGGTACTTGTCTGAAAAACAAAACTGGAGTAACCGGTGAAACCTCCGGTACTCAGCTTTAAAAGTACATCCGGTAGCTTGAGTTTGGTTACGGCCAGGTTTTCGAATAAGGGGTTACCTTTAGGGAGAAGAAACATCGGTACCTCCTGGGATTGCTGATTCAGAAACGCGACTAACTTAATTTAATATCATCGGTATGTCAAAACATTTAATTGGTATAATATCTCAGAATCGTTGTGTTTTTGCATGGATTTACGTAGTGGTCATGTGTCATATGACCGGATCAATTGTGCCGTACAAGTGTTTTTGCGTAGATATGGCAAGGGTGTTTTGAATGAGATTGGTGTTTGCAGAATATAACCTGCTGTTTAATAACAAAAAGCACGAGGTGCAGCTCTTCGCCTGTTCCCGTGCTTTTTGAATTGTTTAATCAATATTCAATTGTCATGCCATCAGAATCAGCTGTTTTGCGCATCCACCACGGCAATAGCCGCCATGTTGACGATATCGTCGACGCTATCGCCGCGTTGCAGAACATGAATAGGTTTATTCATGCCCATCAGGATCGGACCGATCGCCTCGGCACCACCAAGGTGATGGAGCAGTTTGTAGCAGATGTTGCCCGAGTTCAGGTCCGGAAAAATCAGGATGTTGGCCGGTGTTTTCAGCTTCGAGAATGTGAATCCCTCCAGCAGTTCCGGAACAACGGCTGTGTCAGCCTGCATTTCTCCTTCTACGATCAGACCAGGAGCCCGTTCCTTGACGATTTCAACCGCACGCTTGACTTTCCTGGTCTGGGGATGGTTGACCGATCCGAAGTTGGAAAACGAGAGCATGGCTATACGTGGCTCTATGTCCAGCATCCGGACCTTTTCTGCCGCCAGTATCGCTGTTTCGGCAAGTTCTTCGGCTGTCGGGTCGATCGTAACGGTCGTGTCGGCCAGGAAGTAGACCTCTTTCTTGAAAACCATCATGTAAAGGCCGTGTACGCTTGATAATCCCTGCTGCTTGCCGACAACTTCCAGCGCCGGGCGGATCGTTTCCGGATAGTGGGTGTCGATGCCGCCCAGCAGTGCATCGGCGTCGCCCATGTGAACCATCATCGATCCGAAGTGGGTGCGCGACTTGCGGCGCAGGATGCGCAGTGATTCGGAGAGAGTCAGGCCTTTGCGTTGACGCAACCGGTAGAGTTCGTGGGCGTATTTATCGGTCAGTTCCGAGTCGGCGGGATCGATGATCGGCACATCCAGCTCGATATTCAGTTCGGTCAACTTTTGATTGATCTTCTTTTTGTCGCCGATCAGGATCGGATTGGCAATGCCCTCTTCCACCAGTTCTTTGGCAGCCCTGAGGATCTTCTCGTTGTCACCCTCGGGGAAGGTGATCGTCTTGGGATCGCTCTTGGCCTTGTTGATGATCATGCGCATGATCTCTTTGGACTTGCCCTGGGTCGATTCGAGGTGTTCGATGTATTTGGCCATGTCATCAATCGGCTGGCGGGCAACACCGGTCTCCATGGACGCCAGCGCGATGGCCGGGGCGACAAGCAGCAGCACGCGCGGGTCGAACGGCTTGGGGATAATGTAGTCGCGACCGAAGGCAAACTTGACATTGCCGTAAGCCTTGCTAACCGAATCGGGCACTTCTTCGCGGGCCAGTCTGGCAAGCGCATGCACCGCTGCCAGTTTCATCTCTTCGTTGATGCAGGTGGCGCGGACGTCAAGAGCTCCGCGGAAGATAAAGGGAAAACCGAGTACGTTGTTGACCTGGTTGGGATAGTCGGAGCGTCCGGTGGCTATCATCACGTCGTTGCGGACGGCATGGGCGTCTTCGGGGGTTATTTCCGGATCGGGGTTGGCCATGGCAAAGATGATCGGGTTGGGGGCCATGCTGGCGATCATCTCCTTGGTAAAGGCCCCTTTAGCCGAGAGGCCGAACAGCACGTCGGCGCCGACGGCAGCTTCTTCCAGGGTGCGGAAGTGGGTGTCGGCTGCGAAAAGTTCCTTGTAAGGATTCATTCCAACGGTACGTCCTTTGTAAATGACCCCCTTGGTGTCGCACATGATCATGTTGTTCGGCTTGACACCCAGCGCAATCGCCAGCTTGGCGCAGGAGTTAGCCGATGCCCCGGCCCCGTTGACCACGATGCGGATGTCCTCGATGTTTTTATCTACCAGCATCAGCGCGTTGATCAGGGCGGCCGATGATATGATCGCGGTTCCGTGCTGATCGTCGTGAAAGACCGGAATGTTCATGGTCTTTTTAAGTGTTTCCTCGATATAGAAGCATTCCGGGGCCTTGATGTCTTCCAGGTTGATGCCGCCGAAGGTCGGCTCCAGCAGTTGGCAGGCCTTGATGATTTCGTCCGGGTCTTCGGTGTCAAGTTCGATGTCGAAAACGTCGATGTCGGCAAAGCGTTTGAAGAGGATGCCCTTGCCCTCCATGACCGGTTTACCGGCCAGTGCGCCCAGGTTGCCGAGGCCGAGTACCGCGGTTCCGTTGGAGACAACCGCTACCAGATTGCCTTTGGCGGTATACTTATAGGCGTCTTCCGGGTTTTTCTGGATTGCCAGGCAGGGTTCGGCCACACCCGGGGAATATGCCAACGACAGGTCAGCGGCTGTCTGGCACGGTTTGGTGGAGATAACTTCGATCTTGCCTTTGCGACCGCTGGAGTGATACTCAAGTGAATCCTTGAACTTTGCCATTTTGATCTCCATTTTTAGTTTTGTTAAAAAACATGTGTTTACTTGCCGGTAATGGGGTGATTCTTTTACTGAAAGTGAAAAACAATAGACTTCTTGAAACTCAATTGTCAAGCAGTTAATCTGTGCCAGTAAAAAATCATTCTATTCGGGATCGCTTTCAGGCTTGCCAGTCTGGCAACTGTTGTTACAATCATATCCAAATTTGAACGGAGTGCAACACGATGCCGGATTATACGATTGGGATTGACATAGGAGGAACGAACCTTCGTTTGGCATTAATCAACGCGGACGGTTCGGTCGTTGCGCGCCGCAGGCTGCCCAGCCTGATCGCTGAAGGCAGGGATGCATTTTGCGGGCGGTTGTTGCTGGGCATTGAAGAGTTGCGTCGCGATGCGGAGTCCCTGAACGTTGACATCGCGGGTATCGGTGTCGGTATACCGGGCCTCGTGGGCAGTGACGGGGTGATTCATTCTTCGGTGAACATGCGTCCGCTCGACGGATTTAATCTGGCTACCTTTTTGACGGCGAAAACCGGTCTCAAGGTGGAGAGCGCCAATGATGCCAATGCGATTGCCGTTGGTGAACAGCTCTATGGGGCGGGTCGTGGACTGTCGTCATTCATGGTCGTAACGATTGGAACCGGACTGGGGAGTGGGCTGATTCTCGACGGCATGCTTTGGAAAGGCGCGGGAGGTTTTGCGGCGGAGTTTGGCCATGTTACCGTGAATCCTGATGGTGATTTATGCCCCTGCGGGAACTACGGCTGTCTTGAAAGGTACGTCTCGGCGGACGCGTTGCAGCGCTTCGTGGTACGCACTTTTCCGATGGAAGCCGACCGATACCGATCATTAACGGCGGAAGAACTCGCCCGCATGGCCAGGAATGGAGATCGTGCCGCCTGCGATACCTTCAACCAGATGGGGAAGTGGTTCGGGATCGCGCTGGCATCATTGTCAAACCTGCTGAATCTTGAAGCGGTCATAATCGGTGGCGGTGTGGGAGCCAGCCTTGACCTGTTCGAGCAGGCGATTCGCGACGAAATGACCAAACGCAGCTTTTCAGAGATAATGACTGACTTTAAGATATTGAAGGGAGAGCTTGGCGATGATGCCGGTCTGCTC
>JAURXC010000161.1 GCA_030654645.1 Deltaproteobacteria bacterium
GACCCATTTGGAGAGCCCTTCCGCTCCCAGTTTCATGAAGAGATCCTTGCTGCCGGCCGGACGTGGCAGGGTCAGATCCAGTTCAGGTACCCGCGCTTCGATCAGTTCCGCCGATTTGAGCGGCTTGACGATCCCGGTCGAACCGTTGACGATCACGTCTCCCAGGAAATTCAGCACCTTGCTGGCGCGGTCTTTCTTCTCCCTGAAGTGCAGCAGCTCCGGGTGCTTGTCGATAAATGACGTGTCACAGGTGCCTTTGATGAACACCGGGTGTGTGACGACGTTCTCCAAGAAGCCGATGTTGGTTTTTACTCCGCGCACACGGAATTCCTGCAGGGCGCGGTGCATGATGTTGGCCGCGGCCTGGAAGGTCAGGCCCCAGGAACTGACCTTGACCAGCAGCGAGTCGTAGTGCGGGGTGATCTTGGAGCCGGTGAAGGCATTGCCGGCGTCCAGGCGAACACCGCAACCGGCCGCCGAACGGTAGGTGGTCAGCGTGCCGAAGTCCGGGGAGAAGTTGTTGCCCGGGTCCTCTGTGGTAATACGGCACTGGATGGCGTAGCCGCGCATGTCGATTGCGCTCTGGCTGGGTATGTTGATCTCCGGGTCGGACAGTTTGTGGCCGCAGGCCACCAGAATCTGATTCTGCACCAGGTTGCGGCCGGTGATCATCTCGGTTACGGTGTGCTCGACCTGTATGCGCGGGTTCATCTCGATGAAATAATGATTGCCCTCCAGATCAACCAGGAACTCGACCGTGCCGGCGTTGCGGTATTTGACCTGGCCGGCAATTTTAAGCGCCGCGGTGCAGAGCTCTTCCCGTTGGGTCTGGGTCAGGCAGAGTGAGGGGGCAAATTCGACCACTTTCTGGTGACGGCGTTGCACCGAGCAGTCCCGGTCGAAGAAGTGCACCAGATTGCCGAAGTTGTCTCCCAGCACCTGGATCTCTATATGCTTGGGGTTGGCCAGATAGCGTTCCAGGAAGACCGCAGCGTTGCCGAAAGACGCCTTGGCCTCGCTGCCGGCCGCCACAAGGCCTTCCAGCAGCTCTTTCTTGTTGTGGGCCACGCGCATGCCGCGTCCGCCACCGCCGGCGGCAGCCTTGATGATGATCGGATAACCATGCTCCTTGGCAAACTTGAGCGCTTCTTCTTCCTTTTCGATCGGATCCTCGGTGCCGGGCACCACGTTGACGCCGGCCGCCATGGCCGCTTTACGACCGGCGACCTTGTCGCCCAGGGCGCGTTGCATTTCGGCGGTCGGGCCGATGAAGGTGATTCCGTTGGCTTCGCATTTCTCGGCAAATTCGGCGTTCTCCGCCAGAAATCCGTAACCGGGGTGGATTGCGTCCACGTCGGCCCGGAGTGCCAAGGCGATGATTTCGTCGATACCCAGGTAGGCATCGATTGGCGCTTTGCCCTTGCCGATATGGTAAGCCTCGTCCGCCTTGTAGCGATGCAGCGAGAGTTTGTCCTCTTCGGAATAGATCGCCACGGTGCCTATGCCCAGCTCGGTACAGGCCCGGAAGATGCGGATGGCGATTTCGCCGCGATTAGCGGCCATTACTTTACGGAACTTGTGTTTCTGCATTAATTGTCCTCCAACTGTTTGATTTTGAGTTTCAGCAGTAATGAAATAGCGTTTACAGTATCGTTAAAAATTTAGCAAAACTAAAATTATACAGTTATTTTGAATACTTACGCATGGCTTAGACGGCAATAAAACAGATTGGTTTGATTTTGTCAATCAGGATTTTACAGATTCGGATAACCTTGCGGATGTAGTATGAAAAAATTCCGGAGGGGGGGTATTACGGTTTGCGCGGCTGTCGCGGTTCCGCGCAACAGGAGAGCCGGCTGATGTCGCTGCCGAAGCCCTGGGCACACAGCTTCAATCCTTCGCCTATGGATGGATAAACATGCATCGTGCCGGCCAGGTCGTCCACGGTTGCCCTGAAACGCAACGCCAGCGAGGCCTCGTTGATCAGCTCTGCGCCCCGGTGACACGCCAGGTGCACACCCAGTATTCTGCCGTTGGCCTGGTCGGCGATTATCTTGATTACACCTTCCATGCTGCCGGTAACGTGCGCCTTCGGTATTGATCTGACCGGCATCACATTGACGGCGATTTCGTATCCGGCCCGTCGAGCGCTCTCTTCGGAGTGGCCGACACAGCCGATTTCAGGGTCGGTGAAGATGGCCATCGGCGCGGCCAGATAATCCATTTTGCAGCCGCATCCGCTGTCAAACATGTCATCCACCGCCACGATCGCTTCCCTGGCTCCGACCGTGGCAATCATCATGCCTCCGGTCACGTCTCCGGCGGCCCAGATCCCGGGGGCCGATGTGCGCATGAACCGGTCGGTGTCGATAAACCCCTTGCCATCAACAGTAACGCCGGCTTTTTCCAGCCCGATGCCACGGGTGGCCGGTTCCGTCCCCACGGCCAGCAACAGCCGTTCCGCGCTAAATTCCTGATGGCTGCCGTTTATTTCTGCGATGACGGTACAGGAACCGCCACGCCCTTGCACGGCGCAAAAAGCAACATCAGGCACGATCTCAAGCCCCTCAGCTACAAGAGTCCGCTGCAGTGATTCGGCAGGCTCTTGTTCAACCGCCGGCAAGAGTCGCGGGCCGTGTTCAAGTATCGTTACCCTGCATCCCAGGCGATGGAACATTTGACCCATTTCAACGGCAATTACTCCGCCACCGATGATTATCAGGGAGGAAGGGAGCTTTTTCATCAGAAGCGCGCTACGGC
>JAURXC010000178.1 GCA_030654645.1 Deltaproteobacteria bacterium
GAAAACGCAAACGGCGGGTGGAGGTATCCAGCGTGGCAAAGAGCAGATCCTCGGTAAAGACATCGCTCTTGGTCAGCGCATTCAGCAGGGTCGATTTACCGGCATTGGTATAGCCGACGATCGAGATGATCGGCACTCCGGCCTTGATCCGCTGCTGGCGACGCTGGTCACGCCCACGGGAAAGCTCCTTCAGCTCCCGCTCCAGGCTGGCGATCCGGTCCCGGATGCGGCGACGGTCGGTTTCCAACTTGGTTTCGCCCGGTCCGCGCCCGCCGATGCCCCCCATCAGGCGCGACATCTGCACCCCACGTCCGGTCAGGCGCGGCAACAGGTATTTCAGCTGGGCCAGCTCCACCTGCACCTTGCCGTCCAGCGTCTTTGCCCGCCGGGCAAAGATATCCAGGATCAGCTGGCTGCGGTCGATGACCTTCAGTTCGGTCATGGCCGAGATGCTGCGAATCTGGGCCGGGGTAAGCTCCTGATCAAAAATCAGCATGCTGGCGCCATGCTGCAGAGCCCGGATGACCACGTCACGCATCTTCCCCTCCCCCATCAGGAAACGCGGGTTGAGACTGCGCGGCCGCTGGATGAACTCGTCCAGCGCTTCAACCTGGGCGGTGCGGGCCAACTCCCGCAATTCGGCCATCGAGTCCTCTGCCTCCTGGCGGGTGCCGCTGGTAGTGACCGAGATCAGGATGGCCCTCTCCAGGGCATTAGCAGCCTTTGTCGTCGTGCGGGCCGCCTTCTCCAGATCGGCTTCCAGCTCGTCGATAAAATGCACGCAGTCCAGATCGATCCGGTCAAACAGCTTGACCGGCTCAACGATCGTGCTTGCGCCACGCTGGTCGGGAGATAGCCAGGCCAGCTGGGCCGAGATCTGCTGCCGGCCGGGCGTAAACATCAGTGTTGCCAGCAGATCCAGCCGCAGCAGTGAAAGGTCGGTCAGGTCATCTTCGCTGACCGGCTCGTTTTTCAGATGGGTATGGATCAGGCGCAGGCCGCGCATGACACGCCGGCCCAGCGGATAGTCACGCAGCTCGGGGATCACCAGTCCCTTCTCATCCCCGACGATCACGTATTCCACGATTCCGGAACGATTGACAAGAATGGCGATCTGGCGGCGCAGATCATTGGAAAGTTCGACAAGACGGGTGGCAAGTTCGTGGGAACATATTTCTGCGGGGAGCACGCGCCTGCGGTACAGACGTTCCAGTGCCTGTATCTGACTGGACTTCAAACCTGCTAGATTACCGAATGGTTCTTTGATAGTGAGACTCCGGAGAAATTTAAGTTATGGTCGATCCTGAAAGATCAGTTAAGCAGGCGATCCGTGTCTCGGACGGCCTAGATTCCGATCACATTGTAGCCACCATCCACGTAATGGATCTCGCCGGTGACACCGCTGGACAGGTCACTGCAGAGGTAAAGCGCCGAACGGGCCACATCCTCCTGGGTGACGTTGCGACGCAGCGGAGCCTTTTCTTCGACATGATTCAGAATCTGGATGAAACCGTTCACTCCGGCGGCGGCCAGGGTGCGGATCGGACCGGCCGAAATGCCGTTTACCCGGATGCCTTCCGGGCCCAGGGCTTCAGCCAGATAGCGCACCGAAGCTTCCAGCGCGGCTTTGGCGACCCCCATCACATTGTAGCTGGGGAACACCTTGACCGCTCCGTAATAGCTGAGCGTCAGCGCGGCTGCATTGCGACCCTGCATCATCGCCTGCCCCTCTTTCAGCAGCGCCATGAACGAATAGACACTGATATCCATCGCGGTGGCAAACCCCTCGCGGGTGGTATTGACGATGGTTCCCTTCAACTCTTCCTTGTTTGCAAAAGCGATCGCATGGATGATGATGTCCACACCGTCCCAGATTTTGCCAAGCTCGGAGAATACATTCCTGATCTCATCATCGTTGGTTACATTGCAGGGCAGGACCGCGGCGGCATTGATCGATTCCGCCAAAGGCCGCACCCGTTTCTCCAGGGCCTCTCCGGCATAGGTTACGGCCACTTCGGCTCCCTGCTCGTGAAACAGCCTGGCAATCGCCCAGGCTATGCTCTTATCGTTTGCAACGCCGAAGATCAGCGCTTTTTTGCCTTGAAGTAACATCTTTCAACATCTCCATGTAAATATTATGATTATCCAGTGAAAAGTGCCAGTGGCCGACAACCGATTAACAGGCTGTAGGGTTACCGAACGCCATCAGCGTGAGATTCACTCTCCGGAGCGGATACCGGCGAGACTGGTGCGGGAGTTTCCCTACCGGCGACATCCGGGGTGTTGCGCTGCAGGCCTGCTTCAAGTGCAGCCAAACGTTTTTCGATTCCTTCCAGCACTTCCAGTGTTCTGTCCTGCTTACCCTTGATTGCAAGCACTACAAACGGCATGATCAGCCATATCACCGCCAGGAACAGGCCGATGATGCTCATCATAACCATGAATCCGCCAAAAATCTCCATGTGGTCTCCCGCAAAAATACTCTCTTCGTCTATATCACGGCATCAGTAAAAAGTTAAGGTGATATTTTACTGTATACCGCTGGTCGGGAACTCTTAAGCAAATCATAAAAGTTTGACCGGGGTCATAATTATTTTTTATCGACTGCGCTATGCTCCAATCATAAACGATGCGGGGAGGCAAAGATGGAATTTAAAAACGGGCTCGGCGAAAAAGCAATACAGGACGTGATGGTCAGTTACCCGGAAATCGGCGAAATACTGAACCGTTACGAGATCGGCTGTGTCACCTGCAAGGTAGGCATCTGCCTGCTGAAGGACGTGGTTGCGATCCACGGACTGTCCAAAGAGGATGAAACCAATATCGAACTGGAAATCAACAACCACCTGGTATCAAAAGGAGAATGATCATGGCAAATTTGGGATGCGGCTGCCCCGGCAGCATGGCAAGGGTTATCGAACGTGAAGAAACAGTAGCAACCAGCGTCAAAGCGGCCTCGGAACTCCGGCAGTGGCCGGTACAACTGCACCTGGTGCCCCCCACGGCGCCCTACTTCCAGGATGCGGACATCCTGATCTGTGCCGATTGCGTGGCTTATGCGATGGGCAGCACCCATCAGGATCTGCTGAAAGGAAAGGCACTGGCGATCGCCTGCCCCAAACTGGACGACACAACCACCTATGTAGACAAAATGGCCCATATCTTCAGCGCCAACAACATCAAAAGCGTCACAGTCGCAATCATGGAGGTCCCCTGCTGTCGCGGACTGGACATCATGGTCCGCGAAGCACTTGAGAAAAGCGGCAAACTGATTCCGTTCGAGGCGATCATAGTCGGCATCAACGGAGAACGGAGGAACTGATGAAAACCGATATCACGACGGCACTGGTCAACGAGCACAAGCTGATCCTGCGCATGATCGCACTGCTTGAACGCAACGCAGCCAGAAGCGCTGCCGGCGCATACGGCAACTGGCGCTTCTACCTGGATGGTGTAGACTTCATCCGCAACTACGCCGATCGCTTCCATCACGCAAAGGAAGAGGACGTGCTGTTCGAAGCGCTGATCAAAAACGGCATGCCGCGCGAGAACAGCCCAATCGCCGCGATGCTGATGGAACATGACCAGGGCAGGGCGTACGTACGAGCAATGGAATCGGCGGCCCTGGACGCGCTGGCCGGAAAAGAAGTTGACCTGGAAGCACTGGGCGGGAATGCGCGGGCCTATGTGGAACTCCTGCGTGAACATATCGGCAAGGAGGATGGAATCCTCTACCCGCTTGCCGAACGGGTCATAGCTGATACACTGAGGGAAGAAATCGTAGCAGGTTATGCCGCGGCGGAAGCCCGTACCGCTGAAGACTTCAGCGACCGCTACCTGGCACTGGTGCAAAGCTACGAAAACGAGTAGTGAAACAAAAGGGGGTTGCCATGCATGATTCACAATCACAGGAATGGCTCTGCAACAGGATTGTCGCCGGAATCGGTGATGCGGTCATGTACTCCGACCGGCAGGGAATCATCAGATACTGGAATGCCGCCGCTGAAAAGATGTTCGGTTACAGCGCAGCGGAAGCCTTGGGACAGTCCCTGGACCTGATCATCCCCGAGAACCTGCGCGGGCGCCACTGGGAAGGCTACTATCGCGTGATGGAGAGCGGTAGCAGCCGCTACAGCATCGATTTACTGTCGGCGCCGGCACTGCGTAAAGACGGCACGCGGCTATCGACCGAGTTTTCAATGGCGCTGATCCGGGATGACGACGGCGGCATGCTGGGGGTTGCCGCCGTGATTCGCGACGTTAGCGCACGCTGGCAGCGCGAACGGGAACTGAAGGAACGGATCCGCGTACTGGAGGCACGCCCGTAGGGGCGAACCTTGTGTTCGCCCTGTCTTGTGTTCGCCCATGCCATGGCAGATCGCACATACACCATTACCTGCAAAAAAACGGGGCGTGGTTTGATGAAAACTGGGGCGGATCGTTTCTGATAATTTCCGCAACCGCAGGGTGACGCTTGAAGCGCCGCTCCAGGAAACGCCGCACCTGCGCACGTCCCCAGCCGCCGGGATGCCGGAAGGCGGTGTACAGTGAAAGGTCCCCATCGTAGAACAGCCCCGTCCCGTACTCTCCCGCCTGGTCCCCATGGATCGGCATGTTGAAAACCGCCAGATTCAGAAAACCGATCGAATCCCGTTGCCGCACCACAAACTCCAGCGTCCGTTCTGCCTCAACCTCGCTCTCTCCCGGCGTACCGAACAGGAGATAGCAATAGACGGCGATCCCGGCCTGCAGCAGACCTGAAAGCACCCGTTCAACCACTTCCAGCCTGATTCCCTTCCCCATCCGGTCCAGAACGCCCTGGTCACCCGATTCCAGCCCCAGCTTGAGCATCACGCAGCCGGAATGCTTCAACGCCCGGCAGAAATCCGGATCGGCCAGCTGTTGATCGACCCTTGCGAAACCGTACCAGGGCGCACCGGGCGGATTTGCGGCCAACCCGCGCAGCAGCGCCGGGCTTATGGCATTGTCCAACAGGTGGATCAGGGCCGGCCTGTGCATTGCCGTCAGATGCCGCAGATCAGACAGAACCCGCGAGACCGGAATCGGGTAATAATCGTTCCCCTCGGCCCGCTCGGGGCAGAACGAGCAGCGGTTCCAGTAACAGCCGCAGGCTGCGCTGTAGGGGAGGATCAGACCGGGCGAAAAATATTCCGGCAACGGCAGGCCGAAGTAGTCCGGAGCAACTGCTTGATCCGTTGCCGGGCTGACGCCGGAAAGCGACAGCAGCGCACCCTCCCCGGCTCCGGCCACCAGATGATCCACCAGTCCACCGAAAGGGCTGCTCCAGTCGGGACGCCGCATCCAGGAGGTCACCAGACCGCCACCCAGCACGATCTTCAAATTCGGGTAACGCTCCCTGATATGGCCGATCATGGCAAAGGTGCACAGGGCCTGGCTGAGATAGTTCAGCGAAAAGCCGACCGTGCCGATGCCGTCCAGCAGTTCCGGCAGGCGTCGGCTGAAATATGGGAAAAAGGGATTGGCTTGCGGTTGCCGTGAGGCGGCAATCAGGTCAGC
>JAURXC010000180.1 GCA_030654645.1 Deltaproteobacteria bacterium
GCCGGTTACTGCAATGTTCTCACTGAAGTTGACCGTGAAGTCCAGTTGCTGGCCGGTGGTGTAGGTGGCGTTGCCGGGGACGGTTACACTGGTGACTGTGGGGGCCAGGGCGTCTACCAGTACGGCGGTGGTGCTGCCGACCGAGTTCAGCGCAATGTTGGCGCTGTTGGTAGCGGCGTCGTTGATGGTTGAGCTGTTGAGGGTCAGGTTGCCGACTGTAATGCCGTCTGTGTCGTTGTCGTTGTTTTGCACGGTGTAGCGATAGGTGATGCTGGTGGCGGTGTTGGAGAGCTGGGCGGCGCTTACGCTGCTGCCGCCGATGGTCAGACCCAGGGTGGAATCCGTGCCGGTGATGGTGACATTCTCGCTGAAGCTGACGGTGAAGTCCAGCTGCTGGCCGGCCACATAGGTGGCGTTGCCGGGGACCGTGACACTGGTGACGGTGGGGGCTACGGCGTCCACCAGGATGGCGGTGGTGCTGCCAACCGAGTTCAGGGTGGTTGTTGCGTCATTGGTGGCGGCGTCTTTTATGGTTCCGCCGTTGGCGATAATGGCGCTGCCTAAGGCGATGCCGTTGCTGTCCAGGTTGCCGGTGGCAATCGTGTAGCGGAAGACGATGGCGCTGGTGCCGGTGCCGGTGATGTAGGAGGCGTTGACAATGCCGCCGGTATCCAGGGTGACCGGGATGTGGGGCGTGCCACCGCTGGTGTTGACCGTGACGTTTTCTGTGAAGTTGACGGTGAAGTCTAGGTGCTGGCCGGCTATGTAGGTGGTGTTGGGCGGAACGGATACCGAGGTTACTGTGGGGGCTACGGCGTCAACCAGGACCGAGGCGGTTGCGCCTACAGAGTTGAGGGCGATGTTGGCGTTGTTGGTGGCGGCGTCGGTTATGGTTGTAGTGTTCAGGGTAATGGCGCCGACCGCTATGCCGTCTGTGTCGTTGTCGTTGTTTTGCACGGTGTAGCGATAGGTGATGCCGGTGGCGGTGTTGGAGGAGTAGGAGGCGGTTACACTGCTGCCGCCGATGGTCAGGCCCAAGGTGGAGTCAGTGCCGCTTAATGTGATGTTCTCGGAGAAGTTGACCGTGAAGTCCAACTGCTGGCCGGCGGTGTAGGTGGCGTTGCCGGGGACAGTTACCGAGGTTACGGTGGGGGCGACCCCATCGACCTTGACGCCTGTAGTAGCGCCGACAGAGTACAGGTTCAGTTCCGCGTCATCGTTGTCAGCGCTACGAATCGTACCGCCATTCAAAGCGAGAGCGCTACCCACCGTTACACCATCAGCATCAAGATCACCCGAAGCAACCGTATATCGGAACACCAAATTTTGGGATTCAGATCCACTCACATAAGAAGCTTGTACGCTGCCTCCCGTGTTCAGGGTCAAGGGCAATGTAGTGGGCCCTGTGACAGTGACATTTGAATCGAAGGATACTGTAAAATTCATTGCATCGCCAATCTTGTAAGTTCCATTGGCGGGAACGGAGACGCTCTGCACTTGGGGTTTGAATGTCAATACTAAATAGGCTTGATCCGCGCTGGTATCGTCATCGGCCACAAAATTGAAGTAGCTGTTTGCAGCAGTACTGCCCGTAACAATCAGAGTAGCATCCGTTGTTCCACTGGAAACAATCTTTGCATCCAAGGCCGAGGTTGCCAGAGCCAAAGAAACCCAGCCGGTGGATGAGACCGGTCCATTGTTCAAAAGTACCGAGGCGTTGGACAAAGTCGGAAACTTTGATGTGGCCGAGGAAGTGGTTTGTATCCAGTTGTTATCATCCGTCAGAGTAACCGTAGCCGTAGGGTTACCGAGTCGATCCATGATTCTGAGATACAGTTTTGCAGTGGAGAGGACGGAGCTGGTCTGAGGCAGAGTAAATTTAAGGGCCGCCTGGGCTAGACTCTCATCATAAGGGGGAATGGTCGTTCCAATATAATTAGTGCAGGTTGCAGGACTGGACAAAGACACATAGTCACTACACATAAACTGCGTCGGGCATGCAACGCCAACGACAAAACCGTCAGACCAGAAAGCATCTTGAACCAGGGGAACAGTGGTAGCATGCGCTTGAGACAACCACAAACAGATGAGCATGACCACTACGCTAATTATATTCCTTCTCATATACAAACCCTCCTGTAGCAGGCATAAAACAGCAACTCTCCGGATCAGGCCCAAAATTCAAACATTCTTATAACAGTGGCAGGGTTATGTATATCAATAGCATTTGTTTAATAAGATAAAACAAAATGGAATATGGTCATGTATTTTAATTAATTTGGAGGCTGGTGATCTAATAGCATTAATTCTGCTGCAAATCAATACAGAGTAATGCTCCCATTCCGCTTTCCGCACTGTCAGTCCTGCATTAGTATTCTCTGGCACATCACCCTGCTTGGGCAAACGGCACTGCCGGAAGGGGTGCAGGTTTTTTTACACAAAAAAATACCTTGTAATAACGGCTGGTTATGTGGATGTGTAAAGAATCTTTTCAATTTTAATAATCCTTTAAAAACAAGATGTTACGGAAAACTGGAAAGAATCTTTACACTTTTTTTATCCGGATTTGTACGTTTTCCGGTGTTGTTGAGAGCATATATCATTCTAACATTCCGTAATTATGGATATAAAAGGTGTTGGTACTTTATTTGCTTTAGTGGTTGGATTTCATTTCAACGGGCCGATCATCATGTGTTGCAAATTGCCCGGTGTTTTCTTTGACAGTCGCATGCCGGTGGAGTAGGGTGAGAATATTTTATATTGGAATCTGGTAATGAACCTGGGTGGATCTGACGTTTATCCGAATCTGATCAAGAAAATTGCGGGGAGGGTCATATGACAGTATTAAGGAATCTCTGGTTGCAGGCGGGCGTACTGCTGATGCTGATGTTGTTGCTTGCCGCGTGCAGCGGCGGCAGCAGTGGTGATACCAGGAACAATGGGGTCGTGGACCCGGCCACATCGTACAAAGGGGTCACAACCCCGGCAACTGTTAACAGCGGCAATTCCGAGGATCTGGCCCTGGGTGGATTCGGCGGCAGCAACTTTGCCGCAGCCATCGGCAATTTTACCGTAACCGGAAAAGTAGCTGCAAAAACCCAAACCACGGCGGATCAACCAGTACGGAATCTGGCCCAGGTACTAAAGCAGGCGACACGGCGGATGGACATTCCCGGCAAGGACACCAGGAAAAAGCTGGAAAAGCCCGCAGCCGGCGCGGCCAAGACGCTGAATCGTACGGTAACACACCAGACCTTGGGTGATGGCGGCGGCATGGTAACTTATACACTGGATATCAACGACGCCACCGGCAGTTTTTTCGGTTCCCTCGACTTCCAGAACTATACTTCGCAAGGGATCGTCATATCCGGCAAGGCCGACATGCTGGGTACGTTCGACGCAAGTCAACAGCAGATCAGCCGACTCACCCTTTCCTTCGGCTCCCTGACCATGAAGCAGAGCACCTTCTCCTTTACACTGATCGGAACGTTGTCGTGGGGCTACAATTATGCCGCTGCCACCGAAGCCCTGTCGATCAACATGGTCCTGGTTGAAAATTCGAACCACCTGACTTACTGGTTCAAGAATTATGAAATCACCACCACTTATGGCAGCACCTACCTGACTCAGTCAGCCAGCGGACGCTACTACGACCCGCTCCACGGATATGTTGACTTCACAACCCAGGCTCCCTTGATCATTTACAATGGCAATGATTGGCCATCCCAGGGCGGCTTGCAGTTTTCAGGGAACCAGGGCACGTCGCTCCGCTTGAGTTTCGCGGCAGACACCCTGTTGATCGAGGCCGATACGGACGGAAACGGCTCACCAGACTGGCAAAACCAGCGGCAGACCAACATCCTGCCGGCGATCAACAAGTCGCCGGTTGCCAACGCCGGTCCCGACCAGACCGTGACCCAATGGGCCAAAGTGTCGCTCGACGGCAGCGCCAGCAGTGATGCA
>JAURXC010000181.1 GCA_030654645.1 Deltaproteobacteria bacterium
TGGACACGATCAGCACCCTTCATCCGGAAGAGCGTGCGGCGCTAACCCTGCTGGCGATCATGTATGCCCCGGTTGCCCGCACACCTTTTGCCCAGTGCCTCCAGAAAATCGGCATCAGGAGCGCACAGGGAAAGACCATGACTCTGCATGATGTGCCGCCGCTAATGGCGAAGCTTGTCAGCAGTAATCTGTCCGTCGAAACAGATGGCTCCTATTGTTGCAACCCGTTGCTGTCTCATTTTCTTGCGCGGCAGGCGCAGAGGGAGGGGCTTTTTGAGCAGTATGCAAAAGTAGTGCAGAGTGTCATTGCGCCACGAGAATCATGGGGAACTGTCTACTACCGTTCATATGCCCTCTGCGTTCAGGACATCCGCATCGCCCTGTATCGCGGCCTTCACACAATTCTAACCGGGCTACTGGCAACCTGCGCAACCAGCTATACGCGTGAATTTGCGGAGCATCACCCCTTATCCCTGATATGCCCCGAGCCGCTTGACAGAGAATGGATTCTGGAAATGCCTCAGTCGCTCCGGCTGGCGATCATCTCGTACCATCTCGATCACTCCCTAGTGCATCTGCAGCCAGCACCCAGTTCCTTCGAACTGCTGGAACAACTCCTTAACAGCCACATGGAACTGTCCGTCGAAACCTTGAAGCTCTACCTGACGCAACTGTTGCTGCGGGGAGATGTTAATAGAGCGGCCCTGATCCTGAAAAACAGCGAAACAGTGCCGCTGGATGAACTGCGCGGCTGGCTGGCGGTGTTGCAGGGAGATGATGATCAGGCGATTGCCTGCTTTGAAAAAGGGCTTGCGGCTCTTAAAAAAGAGACCGGCAAACGCAAGGTCTTTTTCCGTGATCTCTCAGGCCTGTTTTACCTGCTGGCGCTGATCCGCAGCGGGCTGCCGCAGCAGTTACAGACTGTTGTCGAGCTGGGTGAATGGGTGGTCAAACAACGGAACCATCCCCAGCAGTTCGTGATCTGGATGCTTTACCAGTATGCCGAGTTCAAACTGGGTAAAAATCGCGCCAAACATGATCTTGAACAACTATGCAACCGCGAACATAATCTGGGGCCGATTTCGCAACTGATTCATTCACTGATTGGCTCGTGGCTGGCGGAAACCGTTGCGACTCCGCACTTGAAAGCGTTGAAGCACATCCAGGCTACGGCAACAACAGCCGGATACCGCTGGATTGCCGCAGAGGCGGACTTACTGCGGGCACGTTTCAACCCGTCTGACAAGGATCAGGCCACCGTGGCCCGGCAGTTGTTTGCTGACGAAGGGATCGTCAGCATCAGTGGCCGGGGAGAGCGTGCCGACAACTGGGAACGCTCGCTCAAGGCGCTGATGTCATTGGGCGGCGCCGCTCCGATGGCGGCAAAAGAGGGTGCGGTAAAGGCGACACGCATCATCTGGATGCTCTCCGGCAATG
>JAURXC010000187.1 GCA_030654645.1 Deltaproteobacteria bacterium
TACCCTCGGGCCTCACCTCGAATGCACTGTTCAGATGGGGCACGAAATCTTCTTTATTCATCTTTGCAACCATTGTTTTCCCCTTTCATCGCTACTTTTTGCATAAATCTTCCATGACGGGGCGAAGCGAGTAACAAGTGACATGGGAGCATTCCCGCAAGCATTACAGACGGATAATTGAATAATATCAATGATGTTGTCAATATTTATTTTGTGTAATTTCCTGGTGTTATATACTCGGTCATACGCCTCGCAGGATTCGATCCGCACAACAGTCAGTGTTTTGCTCCGACATCTCCAACCGGCGGGTAGCAACTCATTAATATTGGTAGCGAATCAGATTTCATTTTGACAGGCCGTGCAAGGTGTGGTGATGTTGTCTGGTGTTTTCTTTGACAGGCGCCTGATGCTGGGGTAGGGTGAGAACGTTTTTATCAGGCGGTGACATTCACGCAACGCTCAACTTGTCGGTATAAAAAATTCAGCGCTGGTTAGCTCACTACTGCTTTTTCCATGACAGTCGACAGGGAGGGACCGATGATTATCGATACTGTTTGCCGTTTCTGTTCATCCTGTTGCCCCATTGAGGCCTTTGTGGAGGACAACCGCCTGATCGGAGCCCGGCGCAAATCCTTTCTCGATCCGGACAGACGATTGACCTGCGCCAAACTGGCCGCTGCCCCGGAGATCGTGTATTCTCCCGAACGGCTGACCGTGCCGCTGATAAAAAACGTGGATGGTTCGGGGTTCCGTGAAGCAGGCTGGGACGAGGCCCTTGATCTGGTCGCTGACCGGTTCCAGCGTCACCGTCGAGAATCCGGGCCCCAATCCGTGGCCTGGCTGCGGGGGATGGCCGCCGACTGGGGCGCCCCCTGGGATTATCCCAACCGGCTGATGAATGCCTTTGGCAGTCCCAACACCATCGGTAACGGCTCCATCTGTTTCGTTGCCCGCGATTTTGCCCATTCCTATACCTATGGGTCCATGGCCTATCCCGAGGCCAAAAACGCCAGCTGCATCATCGTTTGGGGCAAGAACGACGGCGATACCGCCCTGGGCGCGGCCGAGGGGATCCAGTGGGCCAAGGAGCATGGCGCCACGCTGATTGTCATCGATCCGGTCGGGACGGCACTGGCCCGCATGGCAGACATCTGGCTGCAGATCAGACCGGGGCACGATGGACTGTTGGCCATGGCCATGATTAACGAGATCATCGAGGCAAACCTCTACGACTTCGAATTTGTCGATCAGTACACCGTTGGCTTTGATGAGCTTAAAAAAGTTGCCTCCCGATATCCGGCTGACAAGGTGGCCGAAGATCTCTGGCTGAGCTCCGGGCAGATCCGGCAGGTGGCTCGTCTCTACGCCACCACCAAGCCCGCCGCCATCATCGACGGCAACGGACTGGACATGCACCGGGAGGTCTTCGATACCACCAGGGCCGTTGCCATGCTGCGCGCCTTGACCGGCAATCTCGATAAACCGGGCGGCGACGTTCTGCCCCAGCCGATTCCGGCCCGTAACATCCAGTTGCGGGAACGGCTGGATAATGCTATCCCGCCAGTCACCCGCCAGTATCCCCTGTTCAACACATTTTCCGAAACCTGGGGCAATCAGACGCAGGGGTGTGTGGTCGACGCCATTCTGCAGGAAACACCCTATCCGCTGAAGATGGTGGTGGTCCAGTCCGGCAATCCACTCGTCACCATGGCTGATTCCAACCGCACCAGGGCAGCCTTCGCCAAGTTGGAGACCCTGGTGGTGATAGATATGTTCATGACCGAAACGGCCAGGCTTGCCGATGTAATCCTACCGGCGGCCAGTTGTTTCGAGAAGACCCAGCTAAATCGCGCCTCCATCCGCAACAACCCGATTATTCTCCAGAACGCGGTTATCCCGACCGTGGGCGATTCCTGGCCGGACTGGAAGATTGTCTTTGAGTTGGGCAGAAGGCTCGGATTTACCGCCGAGTTTCCCTGGCAGACGGCGGAGGAGGCGATCGATTATCAGTTGGAGCCGGCCGGGGTCACGGTTGAGGAATTGCGAAGGAATGGCAAGACCGGTCTGCGGATCGAGGAATTGCGCTATGAAAAATACCGGGACATCCCTTTCCGGACCCCTTCCGGCAAGGTCGAGTTCTTCTCTAAACGGCTGGCCGAGGCTGGATTGCCGGGAGTTCCTTTTGAGAATGGCTGGGGTGATGACCCGATCAGTTTTGCCGGGCAAAGCGGGGAATACCCTGTCCTGGGGATCAGCGGCAGCCGTGACATCCGCTTCACCAATTCCCAGTTTCGCACCATCCCTGCGCTTCTCAAGGAAGGTGCGGTGTGCCTGATCGACATCCACCCGGATGACGCCGTCCGGCTGGGGTTTGCCGAGGGCGAGCTGGTCAGGATCGAAACCCCCAAGGGTTCCGTAGAAATGACGGTTCGGTTCTTCACCATGTTACGCACCGGAACGGTCCGATTGGCCTGGGGCTGGGGCGAACACGATCCGCGCGCAAACCTCAACAGCCTGACCGAGGATGATAAGCGCAGCCGCGTCACCGGGACCTCCACCAGCCGGAGCTTCATGTGCCGGCTATGTAAGATAACTAATTAATTGTTAATAGTTTTTGGGTGGGTCAGTGATTTGGCATTGCGGGTTGCGGCTCAAATGTACGAAATGTGCCGCGCATCTGTCTCCGGCATTGTACGGACGGACAAGGTTTCCGCATTTTATGCACTCGAAGATGAGCGACATTCTTTCTTTGGGAGGTGCGGCGTCTCTGATTGCCAGCGCCTTTTCAACCGTGATTATATGCCCGAAAAATTTACACTGTGTTGCAATAGACATTGTATAGCCCTCCATTTTATGTATTCCCGGATCAATGATTAAAAAGGTGAGTCAGCCTTAATTATTGCTGGGCAGGCCCGCCGAAGCGGGTGGATAATGCCACAATGTAAAAACGGAAGCAATAGTCATTCAAGCATCATCTAAAACCTGAAATTGCCATAACGAGTAATTCATGATCCTGAAACACAGGGCATATATGGGTAGTCCTGATAAAACAAACAGTTGACAGATTAAACCAAAGTTTTAGAATATAAATATATATGATGTTCTTTTTTAAAAATATTGAACTTTAGTGCGCTGTGATGGTTGCTTTACGGTACGGCGTTCCTGAATACGGACCTGATTGACGCTCCGTGAGATTAGGCTGAAGGCCTTGTGTCTCATTCGTCAGGCATACATGAATTGCCTGAAAAGGGGGCTGGAGGAAGTGTTGAGCCGGGTGCGTGCCCCGTAGGAGCATGCAGTCCGTCCGAGTACTCTGCTCACCGACGGATTCGAAGAAAGAATCTCAACCCTGCGTCAATCAGCCAATTTGAAAAGCCCCTGATGTTTTCCGGGGCTTTTCATGTATTAAATCCTGATGGAGAAATTGATTATGTCACTCCCTTCACAGCTTCGCAGGATATCTGAAAACATCTGGGAACTCCCGGTCACCTACAGAGAGGGGATGCGGGTTCCGGCGCGGATTATCGCCTCGGAATCGCTGCTGGCAGGCATGGAGGCCGGTGTCTTCGACCAGGCCGCCAACGTGGCCTGCCTGCCCGGTATCATCGACTATTCCTGGTGCATGCCGGACGGGCATTGGGGCTACGGTTTCCCGATCGGCGGCGTGGCGGCGATGGACCCGGACAGCGGCGTGATCTCTCCGGGCGGAATCGGCTTCGACATCAACTGCGGCATGCGACTGGTGCTGACCACACTGACGGAAGCCGAGGTGCGGCCGCGCATTCGCGAACTGGTGGACGAGCTGTTCTTCGCGATTCCGACCGGTGTCGGCTGCAAAGGCTTCGTGCGCTGCTCGCGGGTCAAATTCCGGCGCGTAATCGAGAACGGTTCACGCTGGTGCCTGGAGAATGGCCTGGCACTGCCGGAGGATCTGGAACTGACCGAGGAGGGGGGCTGTTTCGAGGGCGCCGATGCCGATGCCTGCAGTGAAAAAGCCATCGAGCGGGGTTTTGACCAGATCGGCACGCTCGGTTCCGGCAACCACTACTGCGAGATCCAGGTGGCACGGCCGGAGAACATCTTTGACCAAGAAACCGCCCGGGCTTTCGGCATCACGATCCCCAACCAGGTGGTGATCATGTTTCACTGCGGCAGCCGTGGCTTCGGCCACCAGGTGGCCAGCGACTACCTGCAGTCTTTTCTGAAGGTGATGACCGTGAAGTACGGGATCAAGCTCCATGACCGCGAACTGGCCTGCGCCCCCTTCCGCTCTCCCGAGGGGCAGGCCTACTTTGCCGCGATGAAATGTGCCGCCAACATGGGTTTTGCCAACCGGCAAGTGATCCTGCACCGTATCCGCGAGGTCTTCTCGCGGGTTTTTCATCGCTCTCCCGGGGAACTGGGGATGGGCATGGTCTACGACGTGGCCCACAATACCGCCAAGCTGGAGAACCATTCGGTTGACGGCGTCCAGCGTGAACTGCTGGTGCACCGCAAGGGGGCGACCCGCTCCCTGGGGCCGGGAATGTCGGGACTGCCCGAATGTTACAGCGAAACCGGGCAGCCGGTGATCATCGGCGGCAGCATGGAGACCGGTTCCTACCTGCTGGCCGGGATGGCCGGTTCCGCGGAGACCTTCTGTACCACCG
>JAURXC010000189.1 GCA_030654645.1 Deltaproteobacteria bacterium
CTTGATTCCCAGATGCGGTCGGTAGGCGCCAATCCGCAGGTCATGGCCTTCTCCGAGGTCTATCAGGCGCTCCAGACCGGCGTTGTCGATGGAACGGAAAACCCACCCTCCAACCTGTACACCCAGAAGATGCACGAAGTCCAAAAATACGTGACCCTCTCCGACCATGGCTACCTGGGCTATGCCGTCATCGTTAACAAGAAGTTCTGGGCCGGCCTGCCAGCCGACATCCGCACCATCCTTGAAGGCGCCATGAAGGATGCCACCAAGTTTGCCAATGACGTCGCCAAAAAGGACAACGACGAGGCCCTGGCTGCTGTCAAGAAATCCGGCCGCTCGCAGCTGATCACCTTGACTCCTCAGGAAAAGTCTGCCTGGAAAAAGGCCATGGATAAGGCCCACAAGGATAACATGGGCCGTATCGGCGCCGATCTGGTCAAGGAAGTCTACAAAGAAACCGGTTACACACCGAATTAACAACATCCTGGCCGCTGCGGCCGACGCAGCGGCCTTTTTTACGCCCGAATTCTCCTAGCTTGCAGGTACTACTCCAATATCGGGACCAGGAGCTGACACCATGATGAAATATCTCAACCATCTTGAGGAAGTTATTATCACCTTTCTCATCGGCGCGGCAACGCTGGTAATCTTTGTTGCCGTTGCCCATCGCTATATGTCGGGCGTTCCGATTCCAGGCCTGCAGGATTGGCTGCTGACCATCAACATGAGCTGGTCCCAGGAACTCTGCATCTATATGTTTGTCTGGATGGCCAAGTTCGGCGCAGCCTACGGTGTCCGCACCGGTATCCATGTCGGTGTCGATGTCATTGTCAATCGACTGCCGGATACCTGGCGTGTCAAATGCGTTATGATCGGTATCGCCGGCGGCGCGTTGTTCACCAGCCTGATCGGTACACTGGGGGCGCGCTTCGTCTGGGAAAACGGCATGCATTATGCCGTCTACAACAAATTGGGGATTGCCCTCGGGGATCTGTATGAGGGGCCGATTACGCCGGATCTGGAATGGCCGACCTGGATCATTTACGCAGCTGTCCCGCTCGGTTCCTACCTGATGTGCTTCCGCTTCCTGCAGGTTGGTTGGGGTTTCTTCCGCACCGGTGAGCTGCCGCATCATGATCACGCCGCAGTTGACGGACTCGACGAAGCCGTCGTCGATGCGACTGAAGTGCTTGAGGAATATGAAGAGCACAAATTTGATAAAGCGGGAAAAGATGGGGGTGTCAAATGAGTACAACCACCGTAGCTGGATGGGAACAGTTTTCCAAGCAGAAAGCAACGAAATGGCTGCTCTGTATCGCTGCGGCACTTGGAGCCATAGCAATGCTCGGCAGCACCGGCATCGTTTTTGCGATTCTGCTGATGTTGATGCTGACCGGCATGCCGATCTCGATCGCACTGGGCCTCACGG
>JAURXC010000198.1 GCA_030654645.1 Deltaproteobacteria bacterium
TCTGACAGCTACATCGAAAAAGCTTTCCTATATCTGGTTATCGCATCGCTGCTGCTGCATATCGGTGCTTTTGCAGCGTTGTACTATTGGCCCCGGAGCGTTCCCGAGCCACCCAAGGAACCGGTCTACATCGACCTGCAACAGATGCCGGAAATAAAGCAGCCGCCATTGCCGCGCCAGCAGGAAACCAGGCGGCAGTCCGAACAGCGGGTGCGGGTGGAACGCGAGATGGCGCCGCGCGGAGACGCGCCACGGGACAGTCGTCCTGCCCAGTTGCCGCAGAAGCCACAGCGCGAGCAACGCGCCGCTGCCGCCAGACCGGCCATGCCGCTGCCGGCCGACAGGAGTCAACCCCAGGTGGCGCCCGGTTCCTCGGCGGCCAGCCTGTTGAAACCCAGATCCAAAACGTCTCCGGAACAGTCACAGCCGCAACCGCAGCTTTTTCCCGGAGCCAGCCGGCTGGCAAAGCTGGAAGAAAGCTACCGCCGCAAATTTGAAAATGACCTGGCCGAAGGCGACACTCGCTTTCTGAACAGTGACGACATCCAGTTCGGCTCTTTCCTGCGCCGCTTCGAGGGGGCGGTCTACGGTGTCTGGCGCTATCCTCAGGAAGCGGCCATGAAGGGGATCGAAGGCATCACGCCGGTCAGGATCACCTTTAACCGGCGCGGCGAGATCACCAACATCCAGCAGCTTGAGAGCTCCGGCGCCCGCATCCTGGACGAGGAGGTGCTGCGCACGCTGCGGGCCATCGGTCCGGTGGGGGGCTTTCCCAAGGGATACGACAAGGACGAGTTTCACCTGATTGCGTTTTTCCAGTATGGCGGAACACGGAGGGCGCTGCGCTGACATGGCCGGACATGGGTTATTGATAGCCGCTCCCCAGAGCGGCAGCGGCAAGACCACGGTCAGCCTGGCGATCATGTCGGCGCTCAAGCGGCGCGGGCTGGCGGTGGCCCCCTTCAAGTGCGGGCCGGACTTCATCGACCCCGGCTATCACCGCCTGGTGACCGGCCGGCCGTCAATCAACCTGGATGCCTGGATCTGCCCGGACGAGTTCGTGTCCGGTTCATTCCTGAAGCACTCGTTTGATGCCGATCTGGCCGTTATCGAAGGGGTGATGGGGCTGTTCGACGGTCTGGGTGCTTCACCGTTCGAGGGGAGCAGCGCCCGGATCGCTGCCATCACCGGCGCTCCGGTGGTGCTGGTGGTGAATGCCCGCGGCATGGCGGCCAGCGCGGCGGCGCTGGTCAAGGGCTTTGCCGGCTTTGACCCATGCGTAAAGGTGGCCGGGGTCATTTTCAACAATGTCGGCAGCGAATCCCATGCAGAGCTGTTGCGACAGGTTATGTCGCAGTCCCTGCCGGAGGTTGCGGTTTTCGGCTGTATTCCCAGGGACGAATGCCTGGAGATCCCCTCACGCCACCTGGGACTGGTGACGGCCGAGGACAACCCGCTGCCTCCGGAGTTTCTGGAACGGCTGGCAGAGCTGGCCGAACGTTACCTGGACCTGGATGGATTGGCCGGGTTAAAGACAAATCCCCCCCATCCCCCCATTTGTAAAGAGGGGCGTAATTCGCTTTCTCTTCCAGCGATTGAGGGGCGTGTGCGCATCGCCGTGGCCAGCGATGCCGCCTTCTGTTTCGTCTACGAAGACAACCTGCGCCTGCTGCGCGAAGCCGGGGCCGAGATTGTTACCTTCTCGCCGTTGGAGGATGGGGGCCTGCCGGACGGCATCGGCGGCATCTACCTGCCGGGTGGCTACCCGGAACTTTACGCCGATCGGCTGGCAGCCAACAGCTCCATGCTGGCCGCGATCAGGAACTCTGTCGCCGCGGACATGCCGGTCTATGCCGAGTGCGGAGGATACGTCTATCTGACGGAGGGACTGGAAGAAACCGCGGATCGGGCAGCGGTGGAATTTGTGGGGATATTCCCGGTGCGGGCCAGAATGCTGCCGCGCCGCAAGGCGCTGGGGTACAGGCAGGCGGAGTTGCTGCATGACACGCTGCTGGGAGTCGGCGGAGGCGTCTGCCGGGGGCATGAGTTCCACTATTCGGAAACCGGAGTAATGCCCGACGGCATCGGGCGCAATTACAACGTTTCGCGGCAAGATGTGCTGCTGGGCAGGGAAGGCTTCGGTATCCGCAACTGCCTGGGCTCATACCTGCACCTGCACTTCGGTAGCAATCCCGGGATCGCCCCGGCGCTGGTGGCGGCCTGTCGCCAGTGTGCATGCAAAACTGAAACGCCCCTATAGGTGGACCTGCATCATCAGGCTCAGGTAGAACGCGTCCTTGGCGCTGCTTCTGTAAAAATTCCCCGGAACAAAATACTCCATGGTCAGCAGCGAACTCAGGCGCTTGTCAAACTTGTGCGACAGCACGGTCTGCTGCAGATGTCCTCTCTCCTTGCCGCTGTTGGAGAACATGGCTGCATTGGGGCCGGTGACCCTGGTCTTTTCGATCGCGGTCAGATAGTTGTATGCCAGACTCAAGCTGGTGGCTGGTGTGAAATTCAGCGTCGTATTGATCCGGTACAGTCCCAGGTTAGACCAGTATGAGCCGATGCCGGTTTCCCTGGAATAGGCATACTTGTAAAGCGCGCTCATCCATTTGTATCTTGAAAACAACGGATCCCACCCCTCGTTGGTATCTGAATTCGTGTCATCTCCGGAAAGGTAGACGTAGCCCGCTTCGATATCAGGCGTCCAGGGCAGGTTCTCCAGCGACCGCTTGATGAAGATGCTGCCCCCGTCCGCGATCCTTTTCCTACCGCCGTCATACTCGCCGAACTGATGGGCATATTCCGCTTTCACTGCCCAGGGGTGGAAGTCGTAGGCCGCCCTTGCCCCGATCGTGTTCAGGAACAGCGTCGGCGTTTTCGCATTGATCCGCTCTTCCTGCTTGTAAATATAATAGGGCTCGATGGTCAGGTTTTCGCCGATCCTGTTTTTGCCGTAGAGAACAAAGGCTTCCTCGTCCGAGCTGTTCAGGATGCGCTGATTGTACTTGTAGAGTCTGCCGCTTTTTGCCGGGTGCAGTACCGGTAACAGCTGGTCGGTCATGGTGTTGTAGATGTACAAAAGGTCCACGCTGTTGTTGCCGGTGATTTTCCAGGTTGCCCTGGCCGCGTTGAAGTATTTGGTCCGGTCCGCTGAAACCGGTGTGCCGTCGGCAATCAGGAAACCATCCCCATAGCGCAATTCCTGACGCCCGATCCTCAGGTCCAACGGGGCTCCGGCCACATCCTTGACGTCCACGTAAAGGCTCTCGAAAAAGACCTCGTCCTGTTCCAGGTCCTTATTGTCGGTGTTGGAGGAGCTGATGTAGCATTTGGGCTCCGTGGTCAGCTTCAGGTATGCTGCCGCGTTTTTATTGAGCTGCAGCCTGCTCCAGAGCGAGACTTTGAGCCGCAGGTAGTTTTCATCATCCAATCCCAGGGTGCTCATATCGAAGGTACCCTTCCAATACTCGTACCTCAGCCTGAAATCGGCGCCATAGTCAAACTTTGTCTCCGCAAGTGAAGCCGACGCCAGCAACAGCAGCGCCGGAACGGAAAGCAGCAGCGCCTGAAATATTTTCGTCAACCCGGAAACCGTACGACCCCGCTCACGGCAAGTTAAGGCACGATACTTGGCGGCAATGTTATCAATTCTCAAATCAGGTCCTTTCCGAATAGAGCGTGAATATGATGTTTACCGGGAAAACAGGTGTATTATCCACTCCCAGGCTGCTGCAAACAGAGACATCAGTCTTGAGGCAAAACCGAATATTTCAGTCCAGATCGATGGCTTCGGCTCGGGGGCGCTTGCAGCTGCTCCTGTTCCCGGAACCGTTTTCATACTCTTTTCCGGTCCGGAAGGCACGGCCTTCATCGCCGGTTCAAACCTGGCGACGTGACGTTTTGCAAGCCCCGGTCCGGCATCCCCGGCGATAGACAGTTCTTCGTTATTCGATGCAAAAGCAGTCCCAGCTCCAAGCTGGAATGTCCTGTTTTCCTTCCTGATGCCGCTTTCCATCCGCGTATTGTATCTACCGATATAGTCCAGGTGATCACTGTCCTGCGGATAGCCCTCACGGCTCTCGTCATAGGGGAAATTGCTCATGCCGGCGAAAGGCAGCGGTTCCACTGTTGGAGACACGTTGCGATTGCTGAGGCTCTTGTAATAACCGTTCGAGTAGAGCAGGTATCTCCTTGATGTTCCTTTCGGCCCCTTTGCCGTCTGGTCGAAGCGCAACACGATTTCGTCACCGCTTCCGAAGATCACGAACTTGTCGTCCTGGCCAGTCAACAGAGGAGTCACATCACCGAACCTGGTGTAGTAACCCGGCATATATGTTGGTGGGGTGTCATTCCTGGTGCCATAGATGAACTTGACTACCTCGCCTTTGTTTACAGATGTGGAATCATCGTGCCCGTGATAGCCCAGTACAGCGGATGAGAGCGGCACTTCGCTGATAACTGCCGCTTCATCGGCGGTGGTGTCGAAGAGGATGCTTCTGATGTAAGTCTTGTACAGGTATTTGATCCTCAACTTGTAGACTTTGCTTTTGAAGGCATTGGTGAGATTGATTGCCGTCGGGCCTCCGCCATCGCGCGGCACGATGCTGCGCTCTTTCATCGGAACCGCCACCCAGTTGCCTTTGTTGTCCAGTACCTCTATTTTGGACTTCGCCAGGAACTTGTTGGCAATTTCGTGCCCTTCGTGGGTATTGGGGAACGCGGTCGCTCCGTCAATGACAAGTTTGATCATCGGCGCGCCGGAAAGGTTGCCAAGGTCGATTTCCAGGGTCTGCCAGCCGAATCCGGCGTTCCTGTCCCTGTTCAAAACCACATAACTGTTGCCGGTGGCGGAGAGCCTCCCGCTAATGTCCTTGCCGGTTTCCAGATGTTTCACGGACAACGGCTTCTTCAGGTTTCTGCTTACAGTGTGAATTACCTGCTCCGGTGCGACATATCCTCCCCCGGTTATGGGAAGCCGTTCGGCATGGAGATCGCGGTTGTCGGGTATGTCAACGGCATAGAGCTTGATCGCGTCAAGGTAATTGGCCTCCACCTTCTCCTCTACAAGCCTCAATTCATATTTGCCGTCTTTCAGGGCCGGATTGGCTGCCAGCAGGTAGTAATCAAACGGATTCGGCCTTCTGAAGCCGTTTGGATCCCGGTTGCCGAGCTTTCCGGCCGGATATATGTCCGATTCAAGGGCATACTTGCTGCCGTCCCAGGTAAACAGTATCGGGCAGGAAGTGGTGCAGCTGTTGTCACAGGTACAGTCCCAGTTGTATGTGTCAATGAAGGAGAGGTTGTCCGAATATGACGACTCCATGGCGGTGTCCACCGCATCGCGGGCCTTGACACGCCAATACCAGGTGCTTGCCGCAAGCGAAGGAGTGGTCCAGTTGGTCGCCGGAATCCATCCGGGTTGCTGCAGGTTGGCGCTGTCGAAGCTGGGGACCGTGTCCAGCTGCAGGAAATACTCCACCGCGTGGCCATCGGGCGCGGTCACCGGGTTCCACTGCAGGGTGTGGGCGTAGGAGGTGGTGCAGACCGTGTTCCCGCCGGTCTGGGAGATCAGCACCGGTGCGATCGGTGGCAGCGGACCGCCGGATATTGTGAAGCTGTTTGCGCTCGACGGATCGGACACCGCGCTGGTATGGACGCTGTCACGGGCCCTGGTCCGCCAGTGCCAGCTGCCCGGCGCTACGGATTGGGCCCAGGCTGCCGCCGGCTGCCATGCGGATTGGTAGGCTATGCTTGCAAAGTCGGCAGTTGCACTTACCTCGACATAATACTCGATCGCATCGGCATCGGTAGGCGCAACCACGTTCCACTGGAAGGTCACGGCCACGTTACCACCGCTGCTGTAGTTGGGCTGTGCGATCAGGGTCGGGGCCGGTGGCGGAGCATAGGCGATACCGAAGCCTCCCGCAACCGAGGGGGATGACACCGAAGTTGTATGAACAGTATCGCGAGAGGTGACCCGCCAGTACCAGCTACCGATGGGCACAACCTGGGACCAGCTGGTGCTTGCCTGCCAGTCCGACACGTAGGTGACCGGCGAGAAACCCGGGTTGCCACTGACCTGGACCAGATACTGGCATGTATCCCCATCGGGCGCCGTAACCGGATTCCACTGGAAGGTGATGCTCCTCTGCGTGCCGCTGGTGTAGGTTGTGGCCGGTTGCGCCACCAGGGCCGGAGCCGAAGGGGACGTCAGGGTAATGCTGAAACTGTTGGTTCCGGATGGAGCCGAGACAGCACTGGTGTGGACGCTGTCCCTGGATGAGACCCTCCAGTACCAGGTCCCGACCGGTATTGCCTGTGTCCAGCTGGTGCCGGCCTGCCATCCCGACTGATACGCTATTGTCGAGAAGGCTGGGGTGTCGCTGACTTCGACAAGATACTGCATCGGATCGACGTCCGTGGGAATCACCGTGCTCCACTGGAAGGTTTTGCTGATTGCGCCGCCACTGGAACTGGAACCGGTCTGTGGTGTCAGGGTCGGCGGAGCGGGTGCGGCATAGCTTATGCTGAATGTGTCGTATGAGGATGGCGCCGATTGTGCCGTTGTGGCACTACTGTCCCTTGCCGTCACCCGCCAGTACCATGCGCCGATCGGAAGAGCCTGGGTCCAGCTGGTGCCGGCCTGCCAGCCGGAGTTGTATGATACGGGGGCGAAGCTCGGGTTGGCGCTTAGCTCAACGTAATACTGGGTTGCCGCCCCGCTGGGACAGGTCACCGCACTCCATTGCAGGGTGCTGTTCCTGTTGCCGCCGCTGCTGCTGGCGTTTGGTTGGTCCGTCAGCGTTGGCGCTGACGGCGGTGTAGCAACCGCCCAGGGGGTCACCGTGTTCCAGCTCTGGTCGGTGCCACTGCCGGTATTGCTTTCATGGCAGCTCACCACGAATGATGTGCCGCAGGCGGGCCCGCCGTCAATACAGTCACCCGAACCGCCGTATATCCCCGGCAGTCTTCCGCTTCCGCTGCCATAGTCTCCGCTGCCACCGTTGGAGTTAATTGAGGTCAGATTCATGGAGGCCTGCCCCTTGTGTATGCTGTCCAGGCAGTTGGTCACCATCAGGCGCGGCAGGGTCGAACTGGTATGAGCCGAGTGGCATTTGGAACAGGTAAAGCTGTGCTGGGTCGTCCCGTTGGCGCTCTTCCATCCCTTGACCGCTTCGTGAACCCGGTCCTTGCTCTTCCATGCGTGGCTGCTGCCGTTCGTTAGTGCGGCTTTGGAATGGCACTCCAGGCAGAGTCCGGCGGACAGGGAGGTGTCGTTCATGGGCAGTCCCGCAACCGGCACATTGTTGATGGCCCCGCCGAAAGTGTTCTGGTCCAGGTGGTACGGCAAGCCGGCTCCCCCGGTTATATACATGTCATAACCGTTTGCCGGAGACGTGTCTTCCAGGTAGGGAGAGGTGAGCCAGGTTCCCTTCAGCAGCGGCACCGAGTACTGCTGCCTGCTGCCCAGGGTCGGGCTGACCCCGTGCGGGTCGTGGCAGGGTGTGCAGAGTCCGTTGATGGTCGAGGCCGGTGTGCCAGAAAGGGTTGATGACGCGCCGAAATGCCCCCCCATCGAGTCTCTCACTCCCTTGAACGGGTATCTCTGTTCCGATCCGCTTGGGGCTTTGCCCATGTAGGGGGAATCCCAAAAGCCGATGATCGGCTGGCTGGAGCCATAGGTGGAGCTGTAGCCCCAGGGGGTCGTGTAGCCCTAGAAGGTTGCAAGCG
>JAURXC010000202.1 GCA_030654645.1 Deltaproteobacteria bacterium
TTTGATGCTGATAGGTGAGGGTCGGGTGCTTTATGTGAAAACAGCCGGCCCTCAATTTTATTTCTGCAGGTTAGCCCGACCCGTTGACTTGAACCGGCTATTGCGAGATATTCCGAACCGTATTTATTGCAGGCAACAAACAGATCGAGGGAGACAAAGAAAATGAAAAAGATGTTGATGCTGTCGTTTGTTATTTTTTCGTTGCTTTACACCCGCAGCGCTTCTGCCGAACTGACCCGGCTGGCGGATAACGTCTATTCCTATGTGGGCGTCAAGGACAGCTCACCCGGCAATAGTTTTGCCGCCAATGCCGGCATCGTCATCGGCTCGGACGCCGTGCTGGTGGTCGATACCCTGATCTCGGCCAAAGAGGGAGAGCGCTTCCTGGCCGATATCCGCAAGGTGACAAACAAGCCGATCAAGTACGTGGTCAACACCCATACCCACCTGGACCACGCTTTCGGCAACTGCGTATTTGCCAAAATCGGCGCCACGGTCATCTCCCACAGCGCCGACCGGGCTCTGCTCGAAAAGGTCGGAGCCGGCATTCTGCAGAACAGCGGCAATTACGGGCTGAAAACGGAGGATATGGCCGGCACCGTCATCACCCTGCCGTCGCTGGCCTTCAGCGAGCAACTCACCATCGACCTGGGGGATGAAACGGTGGAACTGATCCGCACCGGACCGTCCCACACCGAGGGGAGCGTGGTGGTCCATGTCCCGTCCAGGAAGCTGCTCTTCAGCGGCGACATCCTCTTCACCGACTTCCACCCCTATCTGGCCGACGGCGATATCTACGGCTGGGCCAAGAACATCGATGCACTGATGGCCATGGACCTGGAGAAGATCGTCCCCGGACACGGACCGCTCTCCACCAAAAAGGACCTGCGCGAAATGAAGGAGTATCTGCTGCTGTTCGACAGGAAGGCGAAAGAGTTGGCCGCCGAATCCCAGGATGCCAGCGTGATTGCGGCGGAGTTGAAGAAGCTGCTGCCGCCGCGCTCCATGGCCGAGTGGATGATCGCCTTCAACGTGAAGAGCCGTTATCTGGGGAAAATGTAGCTGCTGGCAGAGGAGGTTGGACCGGTCTTCGATTTCACACGCCCATTCAGTAACCATCAAAAGGCAGTTAACCGCCGATAAAAACGGATGCACGCAGATAAAACCTGAAAACCGGAATAAGCAATCTTCAGAGGAGATTACCCATGAGCATTCTATTTTCACCTCTTATCCAGCGCTCCATAACATTTCGCAACCGGATCTTCGTTTCCCCCATGTGCCAGTATTCCAGCCGGGACGGCTTGCCAACCAACTGGCATCTCGTTCATCTCGGCAGCCGTGCCGTGGGGGGCGCAGGCCTGGTCATGGTCGAAGCGACCGCAGTAAGCCCGGAAGGACGAATCAGCCCTGACGACAGCGGCCTCTGGAGTGACGAACATGCCAAAGAGTTTTTACCGATTACCCGATTCATACGAGAACAGGGCTCCGTTGCGGGAATACAACTTGCCCATGCGGGCCGCAAGGGATCATGTTCACTCCCGTGGCTGGGGGGCGGCCCACTGGGTGCCGAAGCTTGTGGATGGCAGCCGCTTGCGCCAAGCGCGGTGCCGTTTGACGTGGGTCATCCGGTTCCCCGTGCCTTGACAGCGGACGAAATGGACGTGATCGAAGCACAGTTCCGCGCCGCGGCCAGGCGCGCGTTTGCCGCCGGTTTTCAGGTGGTCGAGGTGCACATGGCCCATGGCTATCTGCTCCATGAGTTTCTCTCGCCGCTGGTTAATCAGCGAGACGACAACTACGGCGGCTGCCTGGAAAACCGGTTGCGCTTTCCCCTGCGGATTGCCGCTGCGGTAAGGGAAGAGTGGCCGGAAGAACTGCCGCTGTTTGTCCGCATATCCGCTACGGACTGGGTGGAAGGGGGCTGGGATATCGATCAGTCGGTGATCCTGGCACGGCTGCTTAAAGAGCTCGGTGTCGATCTGATCGACTGTTCTTCCGGGTTTGCGGTCCCGGATGAGCCGGTACCCTTCGGTCCGGGATTCCAGGTCCCATTTGCAGCCAGAGTACGGGCTGAAGCAGGAATTGCAAGCGGTGCGGTGGGATTCATCACCGAGCCGTTCCAGGCTGAACAGATCGTGGCAACAAACCAGGCAGACGTGGTGCTGCTGGCACGGCAGATGCTCCGCGACCCCTACTGGCCGCTCAATGCCGCTAAAGCGTTACATGCGGATGTGGACTGGCCAAACCAATACCTGCGTGCCAAATAGGAGTTTCGGATGGGAAATGGGAAGAATAATGGGCCTCAATGTGTTGTCGTAGTGAAGCGTCTGGGGGAATTTGATTATTAATGGTGAGTTGATGGCCAATATCCAATTTTGGAGGATGGCCGGGTCTGGTGAAAAATGAGTTGGCTGGAGGAGGAAAGAATGATGATAGCCGATGAAAAACCATCATTTTTAAGGGTGCTGGGTTTTTCGGTCGTTCTCGGAGTCCTGATCGGAGTGCTATGCATCTGGTTGTTTTCCTCATTTGAACTCTTCTTTGCAAGTCTCGGCGCTGGAGTAGCATTCGCCGTGACATTTGGAATAACGAGCACATTCACAAAGCTATCAAGAAAAGCTCATTTCTTGCCTGTTGCGATTGTTGCAGGTTTCGTTGGCGGTACAGCATGGTGGTCAATCGCGAAACCACATGTACCAATTGTCTTCTCAATGCTGATTGGTGGCGTATTTGCCGCTGTAGCAGTTTGGGGAGAGTCAGATTTAGTTTTCGGAAGAAAGAGATAATTTGAGAACCACAGCTAACACGCCACTAAACTGGCGCGTCGCTCACCGGCGGAACCGTTGTGTGGAAAAATAATGATCG
>JAURXC010000206.1 GCA_030654645.1 Deltaproteobacteria bacterium
GAATTTCAAATTGTTGAGTGAATAATTAACTGTTCCGGACACTGTTGTAATATTGTTGGAGCCTGTATTTGCGGATGAAAATATATCCTCGATCAGATTAAGTCCCAGATTCAAACGTGGCAATGGATTCCAGGTTACAACCAAACTGGATAGAGACCGATAACTGGATGAGCCGATACTATCGGCTGCGACACTTCTTGGACTTACATACTGAGGTATAGAAGTATTGGAATCTCTTACGGTACTATTAAAGATGCTGTTATTTCCGGTTGTGAAATCATTTTCCTGCCGAAATGTTATGCGAAGCTGATTAGAAGGGGTATAGCCGGCATCCAGCGACAGTTTCTGCTCAAGAAAGTTTGTACTACTTGAAGAATATCTGTTATTGGAGTTTTTGATCTTATAGGCGGCCCCCAGAGTTAACTGCCTTGAAAACGAGGGGGTGCTGGTGGTTTCAAGGCCACCGGAAAGCACCAGCATCTTGGAATTTTCTGAAACGGTGGACTCAACATCCAGACTCTGATTCAAGGTAAACAACGAACGTTTGAATGCATCGACCCTGTAACCGGCCAACATACTTTCCAGGTGAGCACCTGTATTATCGTGCGTTTCCCGATAGGAAGCCCTGGTGCTCCAGGATACTTCAGGGTTCAGTACTCCAGAGACATACAAAGGTATCGTGGTGCGATTGGTAAGTTTACCGTTCTCTTCCCGGTAACGGTTGAAATTGTTAAAGCTGCGCGCTTCCCAGTATCTGCGTTGCGCATGGGCAAAAACATTTACATCGACCTCTTCGTAATTCTGCCCCATCGACAAACTGGTTTTCCTGGATAACTGCAGGTCGGTTGAGACCCTGAGCCAGTTGGAAAAATCTATCCAACGGCGGGCCAGTGTGTGATCAACCGTTCCAATCTGGATTTGACTCTCCTTATAGTTATTGTACGAGTCAATGTAGTCATCATAGGTTGTATATCGGTAATGAAACCAGTTATCTTTTTTGTTGAGACTTACGAAAGCAAGACGTGTAAGCCTGTTATCTACCGGAGTTTGTGACCGGAGGTCCCGATTGAGTTGGTCGCTGTAATCAAGCATGATCATCGGCAAATGCCGAAGAATTTCATTATAACCGTTGGTCATGCCGTTCTTTACTCCGGCAACCAGCGTCGCACCACTGTTGATATGAATACCGTCGTTGATCCCGGATGCAAGATAAGGTGTGCCAAGCAACGTACCGTTTTGGGAGGTCATGCTTGCAATTAGCGGAGTATCGGAAGTGATCATGGTGTTTTGGGTCATGTCACGGCTGTAAGCTGTAAGTCTGAATGGAATTTCCTTGGGATCCAGCAACAATTCACCGCTGAACAGGATGTGACCACGATTGGTCTGTATACTCTCCGTACCCTTTTCAGATTTGATCGAAGTATCAAGCGCTGACCAGTTATAACCTAGCGAAACATTGTACTTACCAATCCTTGAATTGTAGATATTGCCGGCGTGATCGTAAAGCAGTGAATAGTCATGGGTAAATGACTGGGCTGACAGATGGCGGCCGGAGTTATTGCGGACATCATAGTTGGTATAGTTGAGAGAAGCCTGGGCTGACAGCCTGGCTACGGCAGGCGAAGGCCATAGCAGGGCGACCATAAGCAATAGTGCCGCGGGGATCGACCAGTTGTGGCGCAACAGGTTAGGTATCATAGAGCCTGAGACACTTTTGAGGATATAGAAATTCACGAAGAGATCTTTGCAATTTTAACGCCAACACAACCTGGCGAATACCCGACAAACACAGCAACCCGGACATGGCGAATAAGGCCGGCGGACGGGAATCCGCTGCAATATCATTGAGAAGCAAGAAAACGGATCACATTTTTATCCTGCCATTTAACCTTGCTTAACGTGAAATAGCGCAGCAATAACTATTGTGCACGGTGACCGCTTAGAAACGACTCTGATAAATATTGAAAAACCTGGACACGCGCATTCAGCTGGTCAACTACGTATATTCTGTCATTTGTATCGATATCTATACCTACCGGCACTGAAAAACCGCCGGGAGCAACCTTTCCGGAACCTGATATGGCATAAAATGCACCCAGCACCAAAAGCAGCTCACCCCGTTCATTGAATATGGACACGGAGTGTGATCGCCCGTCAACCACATAAATATTATCGGATGAATCGACCGCAATAGATTTTATCAACTGGAAGTCACCCGCCGAATCCCCTCTACGGCCAAACTTACGCAGGAACTTCCCATCTGCATCAAATATCTGGACGACAGCGTCAAACGCGTCAGCAACGATGATCTGTCCCTTGGAATTTATCACAAGCGCAACCGGAAGATTGAACTGACCGGCAGCATCACCGCTGGAGCCGATACTGCGCTGAACGACCCCCATCAGATCCATTACTATCAACTTTCGAGAAGTGGCATCAGAAACATACAACAAGCCCTTTTTCTTATCGATCGCCAGCGCAATGGGATTTGAAACAGAAACTGATTTTAAACGGATTGCACGTAAATATTTTTCAGAACTGTCGAAAACCAGGACCGTGGCTGTTCTGCGTTCAAGCACGTACAGATTATTATCACGATCGGTTACCACCGAAAGAGGATGAGTTATGGTTGGTGCACCTTCGGGAGTAACCAGGCTTCTCAGTTCATGCTTGCCAAGATCGAAAACCATTACCGACGCCCTGCCGACATCGGACACATAAAAACGTTTTAGCTCTGGAACCGATTTCACCTCAATCGGCTTCAGCAGTGAGACCGGCTCATCCGAGCCCATTATCGCCGCAAAAAATCGTTGCGAATCACTCTTATCAATATCCAGCTGACTGCTGTAAGCTTTTATCCATTCAATACGGGGTACATCAGGCGGCGGGGGCCAGAAGTAGCGCTCAGTCGGCTCAGGAACCGTACCGGCACAAGCAGAAAGCAGAAGCATGACCATAATATAGAAACTATATAGCAGACGGGTATTTATCATGACGGTTTTATAACATGAATCCCAGATGTTTTAAACACAAAAAGGGCGGGAAAACCCGCCCTTTTTGCCTATTATCGAATCAGGATTAGTTCTGGTGACAAGCCCTGCAGAGCGCGCTGCCGGTATTGGCTATACGCAGGAACGGAGGGTTGGCATTATCATGAACCTTGTGGCAGCTGGAGCATTCCATCTGATCGGTCTTGGCTCCGTAGTTGAAGAAGACCATCTGGTTGGTTGCATTAGTAGCAGTAGCAATCGGCTGAAGCGCGGTACCTTTGTTTGGAGTAACGCCCCTCTGCGATACAGCAACCGAATAGCTGAATCCGATCGGGTGATCATTGGTCAGGTCAGTGCCGAGGCCGCTTCCAGCTGCAAACGTACCAACATAGGTAGCAGTATTGAGATCCGTGTCTTTAGCATTATCTCTTACAAATGCGTTAACATCGGCAGCAACACCGGCGGCAGCTGCGTGGCAAGACAGACACTGCAGCGAGATACTTCCGGTGGACAGGGCAGCATTTTTTGCAGCAGTCGACAAAGTAACCGATGATGTATAGAACTTGAACGATGCGGCCGCAGGATCCAGGCGATTCCAGAGCGGAACTTTAGGTGCAGCATTATGCGGAGCGTGGCAATGCTCACAGAGTTTCTCGCTGCTGGTAGCCCTGATGGCCTGGGCACCGGAGTTAGACAGGTCGTGTTTCGAGTTTCTAATTGAGAGAGCAAACGCCGAACTGGAAACCAGAACCAGACCCAACATTACAACCATTGTTTTTTTCATTTTTGCTTTCCTTTCATTTGTTAAAATTTGATCTAAACCGGATGTGCAGGCCTAAGCCTGTTTCAGCAATTATTCTCAAACAATCAATCCAGCAAACCTCCTTTCAATCGAACTCATTCCAGATATTGGCTCTATCAAAATAGTACCATTCAAAGATTCAATTGACACAAACAGCAATCTATATGCCAAAAACGTTTCGATTGAAATACACTGTAATTTCTAGTAGTTAAAAACAAGTGAGTATTAACTACATAAAGTCAACTCCGCAAATAGCCGCACTTGCCGACCATGGACACTGCTATTTAACCGGTGTTTTCACTCCCCCGCCCGATTCTTTGTCAAGATGGTATTTTTTAAGTTCAATGGCGTTCATATATTGGAAGATTTGCAGCCGCCTGTTTCCCATATCCGCGACATAGATACGGTCGTGCGCATCTATGAATATCCCTTGGGGAAGCAGAAATCCACCGGCAACCACTGTTTCACCCTGACTTTGAGAATAGGGCGCTCCGATTGAAATAAGCACTTCTCCCTTTGAATTGAAAACCTGCATGCGACTATAGCGAGCATCAACTACATAAATATGATCCTCACTATCGAGCGCCAGTCCTTTGATAATCCCAAAATCACCTACGCCGTCACCGCGCATACCGAACTTGGAAATAAAAACGCCTTCCGGTGAAAAGCACTGTACCCTGGCATTGAATGAATCGGATATATAGATGTTACCCTTGCTATCCAGAGCAGCGCCGACGGGATAATTAAACTCGCCGTCCTGCCCGCCTTTCTTGCCAAAACTGTACAGCAGCTTGCCATCCAGAGAAAAGATTGCAACCTTATGTGAGTTGGCGTCAGGCACAATCAGATGCTCCCGTTTCTTGTCGATGGCAAATGCACCCACCGATTTTACATCAGCCGACAAATCCAAAACCTGGAGTACCTTGTTCTCGTTATTGACGACATATACTTTGCAGCTTCTGTCATCACCGGCATAAATCAACCCTTTGCCATCAAATGCGACTCCGGTCGGCTTGCTGGTGCTACCGGCCATGACGGAACTACCCAGCACATCGAATTTTTTCTTATTGAGATCAAGAACAACAAATGCGGATTGACCAGGGTCACTGACAACAATTTTGTCCTCGGAATTACCGCCGATAAACAGAGGAGAGGTAAACCCCAGCTCACTCTGCTCACCCACCAGATCCCGCATCAACGAGGAGCCGCCCCTCAGGTCGGAATCATTGTAATAGGTTGCCAACCACTCGATTTTGGGTTCATCTGGCGCTGGCGGCCAAAACAAACGTTTTTTGACGACGGGGCCTGTTGAAGCGCATGCCGTTAATAGAGAAATGGCAAGCAGTCCTACTGAAATTAACTTTAAAAACATTCCCATTTATAAACTCCAGTCATTATTTATTATGGCAGGCCTGACAAAGTGCCATACGGTCTTCCACGTTATTGAAGAAGAAATACCGTACGTTTCCGCCATGGGGAGCATGGCAGGAGATACAGCTCATCTGCTTGCCGCTTCCGGCCCTTAACGGGTCTTTCCTTCCGGACAGAGGGTGTCCTTCACCGGTTGTTGTCATGACCACATGCTTCTGATTGGCAATATGCCCATGGCACGACAGACACAACTCGTTTATCGGCTTTATAAGCTGAAACTCATTCTGACTGCCGTGGGCTTCATGACATGCTTCACACATACCCGCTTCAATCGGACCATGCACGAATTTTTTCTTTTTGATCTGAACAGCCATATCGGCGTGGCACTCGTAACAGAGCGCCGCTTCCCGCTTGGCAACGGAATGTTTCGGGTTACCTTTACTTGCATGACAATAACCGCAGGAGTAGGTTCCGGCTGGTCCATGTACATATTTTACCGACAGCAGTTTTTTATGACAGGCATAGCATGGATTTTCTTTTTCAATACTGCTGTTCATCTGGGCCGGTGTCGGATTCATATTATGGCATGACTGGCAGAGCCTTTCATTCTCGGGGCGGTGCATAACAACGGGCGAATATTCTGGAGGAACCTTTTGGGTGCTTTCTTTCGGCACAAAAAAGACCGAGAGACTTGCGGACTCAACCTTTTGTCCCCCCTTGAAAAGATCAACGACAACTTTATTTGCCCCTTGATCCCACAGTGATTGAGCAATGAAAAAGTCCTGGAACAGTTTGCGATACTCCGGCATGCCGACATCTACGGATTCGCCGGCAACGCCGTTAAGTGTTATACGCAATGAGGATATGTCATTCTGATTGAGTTTAAAAATGAGATGCCCTGAAGTGGTAACCGAGCTGTTTTGGGAGGGATATATAAAATCAATTGCAGCCTGGGCTGCTGTAACCGTTAAAAGCGCTACGACCGATATGACAAGCACTACACGCTTAAGCATCGTACTCTCCTTGAAAAGTCCGAATTAACGGAGCTACGGGTTCACAACCGGATCTAACCTGTTATACGATTTTGGTTTGTGACACCCAACTACACAGGTCCCACCAACGTCATTTTTGGTATAACGGATAGGAATACGCCAACGCCCAAATCCGCTGACTTTACTGGATATAAGTTTCGGTTGGCTTGAAGCGTGAGGGTCATGGCAGACCTTGCACGATCTGCCTTTGTCCGCCTTGTTGACATGTAGAAAATGCAGATTGAACATTCCGTTTCTGAAATTGGTGGCAGCTCCGGTGCGTTGATCATCAGCAAGAGAAGCGGAATGGCATTTAAAGCAAAGTTCAAACTGCGATTTATTGAAAGATGTATAAAAGTCTTCAGGAAAACTATGTTTCAACAGGTGCGGATACTGCGTGCCGTGTGTCACATGACATGCCGAACATTCGCCGGTAGCTACCGGACCGTGTATGGATTTTCCGGAAAACATCGATTTGTTGTGGCACAAAATGCAAAGGTCTGATCCCTCTGCTTTCAAAATATACTTATTGTCAGACTGGTGCGGATCGTGGCAATCGAGGCACTTGCCTTCAGTAATAGGAGGATGCGAAAATTTTCTGCCCAGTTTTGTCTTGTCGTGACACATGTAACAGAGAGCCACGCCTGATTCTTTCAGCTGAAACTTGTTGTCGCTCTGGTGAACATCATGGCAATCAAGACAATCACCGGAAGCGACCGGCCCATGGATATATTTTTTGATGTCCTTGCGTTCATGGCACTCGTTGCAGAGACCTGCCTTGCCGTTGTCAGTCAGAAGAAAAGCACCCTTTTTGACTTTGGGATGCTTTTGATCAGACGGTTTATGGCAGGAAGAGCACTCCCCATCTTTTACCGGCTTATGGGTAAACGACTTGTCCGCCTTGTTGGGGTGGCATCCACAGTTCATTTCCCCGGCGGCCTCTGCCGGGCGATCTTGTGACACAAACAAGACGCCGGATATTCCAGCCAGGACTGCAAAGCTAAAACAGATGATTTTAGTGGATGTAATGTTCACGTCAGAACCGTACCCTTTATTTTGCCCCGCCGCCATAGCTGTGCAGCCCGGAGAGGAAAAGGTTGACACCCAGATAACAGAATATGGTTGCGGCAAACCCGATCACAGAAAGCCAGGCGGCCCGTTTTCCGACCCAGCCCCTGGTGAAACGGGCATGCAGAAACGCGGCATATACGAACCATACGATCAGAGACCAGGTTTCCTTGGGATCCCAACTCCAGTAAGTACCCCAGGCATAATTTGCCCATGCGGCGCCGGTGATGATACCGAGCGTCAACAGCGGGAAACCGATCATGATGGCACGGTAGTTGAGATCGTCCAGCACTTTCAGTGGCGGAAACATTGACATCAGACCGCCGGCCTGCGCGGAAGAGTCGTTGCCTTCGAGTGCCGCCTTTATCAGATACATGATTGAAATGCCGCAGGCAACTGCAAAAGCGGCGTAACCGAGAAAGCAGGTTATGACATGGTACAGCAGCCAGTTACTCTGCAGAGCCGGAACCAGCGGTTCGATTCCGGTATTCATGCCAAGCTGCGCCCAAGCCATTCCCAACAATGCAAACGGAATAACAAACGCACCGATAATTCTGTATTTATATTTCAGATCGATATAGGCGAACAAAAGAACGATCGTCCATGCAAAAAAAACAATCGATTCATACAGGTTGGACATCGGAGCGTGACCTACCCCCATGTCGTATGACTCTTTCCAGCGCAGACCGATCGCCAGGGTGTGAACCGCAAGCCCGGCGTATGCTATCAAACTTCCGGCAAGGCCGACGGTTTTGTTTTTGCCGGCGAGAAATGCAAAAAAAACTATCATCGAAATCAAATAGGCGAATGTGGCAACATTAAAAAACATGGAACTGGTCATGAACAGGTATCCTCCGCTAAATTTTCAACTGTTGAAACTTCGCTGCAATTGCATCGAACTGCATCTCGAAAGCCGCCTGATTCTTGCTGGCATTGCCGTAGATGCGGGCATGCCCCTTGGATATTACCAACCAGATCCGCTTGTGGGACATAAAGAAAGCAATATAGAGACCTATCACCATCAGCGTGCATCCAAGCCACACGACCCAGACCCCCGGATCCTTGGCGACCTGAAGGCCGGTATACATTCTGGCGTTTGTCCCATCATAACCAAAAATCAGAGCATCTCCACGCTGGGCATTCATTTCCGGAAAGTCCTTGAATATGATGAAAGTCTGCGGCGTTGCGCCCTTGCGCGTAACTTCTACCCTGGCGGCAGGACCTGAAAAACCGGGCGCGAACTGTCTAACCTCCTGAGTTGCCTCCAGCAGCTTGACCATGGTTCCATCGCTGAGTGTCACCGCGGCGCCTTCATGAACCGCAATTTTTTCAGGTGCACCACCGGAACGGGGAGTTACCGTAATGTAATGTTCACTCCCTTCGGAGGCCTGTCCATAGCTGGACTGATAAAAGGTTATCCCCTTGTAGGTGAGGGGGTGATTGACGATTACCTTTACCTGTGAATATCCCGGTACAGGTTTGCCGTTCTCCAGAACGGTCAATATGCTCCTGAATTCCTTGGGAGCACCCGTGGCATAGAAATCAACACTAAATTTTTCACAGAGCACCTCGAACCCAAGCGGTATCTGGTTACCGTTTCGCCCTTCAACCGTATTAATGCTGGTCCCCTCAACAATCGACACAAACCCTTTATAGCCGGATAGCGAGCCGATAATTGCTCCTACAAAAATAACCAGAATACTCAGATGAACTACATACACCCCCAAACGCGACCAAGCGCTCTTCTGGGAAAAAAGATGTAGCTCGCCGTTATGCTCCGTCACAACCGGCGAAGAAAACTCCGCGCCAAGAAACGCGGCCAGACTTTCACGGCATTTTTCCATCGGTCCCGATACGGCTATCTCTCTTCTCAGTGAATAGGCATTACGTGCGGATTCAGATAATACCAGGGTGGGTTCACTGACAAACTTGAAAACATGCGGAAGGCGCTTGATGGAACAGGAAACCAGATTGAGGCTGAATATGTACAACAGGGAAATGAACCACCAGGAGTGATACATGTCGAAAAAGCCAAGCTTTGTATATATCTGCAGCTTGGTGGGACTGATCTGGGCAACATACTCCGGTGGCAATTGCCCCTGCGGCAGAACAGTGCCGATTATCGATGTGAGCGCCAAAGAAATCAGCAAAAAGAGGGTAAGCTTAAGTGAACAGAAAAAATCCCAGACGGTCTCTACAAAGCTTCGTTCGGTGGTTGCCAATGCTTTCTCCCGGCGTATATAAATTGTGACTGCTATGAAATGCTACTTTTTAACTTTGAGACAATACCCCAAAATTTAAAAAAAATGCACCATTTTTTTTGGCGCATCCAACTCTTTGTTCATGCGCAATCAGAGCTTTCATTTTCAAATTCATCATGTATAATTAAACTGTGTAAGAGCTGTAAACTCTGACGGAATCCACGGGAGGCGGTCATGCCTGTTGTTTTGGAAGCAATTGTCGTCTCTTTCGGCATGTTGCTCATATTTACCATGGCTTTTTTTCTGATTTTTCTGCTGGCGCTGGTAATGTCACCGGTTGAGAAGAGCCTGTCCAAGATGATCTGGGACAGCACTACTCCCAAGCGACCGTTACCGCCTCCGCCCAAAGGCTCTTTCAGGGATTTCAGCAAAAAGCACTGAGGGTGAAATAGTATGTTTTATCCAGTCATCGCAAGGCTGCCTGCAATCAGGCAGCTTTTTTTGTTTAAAGGCTTACAATCCATGGCAATGAATCATCTCCGCACCAGCATCAATGTCACATTTAATTTTTTTTAGCTCATGATATTTCTTTAGATGATTGCAATTGTTCACATGTTGATGCAAAATCCAGGATATTTGTGATCAACGAGCCGGGCCTTGGTTCGGCCACACCCATGTATATGATGCTAAGAGGTGTTCCCAAAATGAACTCGAAACACTTCGTTTTAAGCATTACCTTTACTGATTTCCAAGATGTCTGTCAGGAAATAGCGAATGCAGATTACCGTTAAACTATATGGTTCTTTATGCATCGGACGATTCCACTCTGCAGTACGTGAGTATCCGGACAGCAGCACCATTCAAACCATCGTAACGGACCTCGGTATTCCATCGGAATACCTTATCCGCTTGAAAAACGGATACCATGTACCGCTTGAAGAAGTGGTGCAAAACGGCGACACGGTTTCCCTACTTCCCATGCTTGACGGCGGCTGACCCACTCCGGTTGGACGCGGGTCTAACACCGAGCTAACGTAAAGCCATGGTGAGTAATTCATCAAAAGGAGCAAGCACATGCGCATACTAAGTCAGAACCCGGTGACAGACCCGTCCACCGTATTGTACCGCCGCTGTGTCGTCGATCTGGAGACCGGCACGGCAACCCAGGAAGACGTGCCATGCAAAAACCTGGAAGATGTCCTGGGTGGCTTCGGCAGATCATACCAGATCCTGGCTGAACGTAAAATAAAGGAAGCATACTGTCCGGAAAACCCGCTTATTCTCAACATAGGCATTCTGACCGGCTCAACCGTGATGACCGGCCTCAGGTCATATTTTTCATCCTACAGCCCGCTAAAACAGTCCAGGAGGGGGCTTCCATCGGCCATGTGGTCTGCCGGAAGCGGCAATTTCGGCAACAAGCTGAAGTGGACCGGGTTGGACGAAGTTATCTTTGAAAACCGGTCAACAACGCCGATATATGCCGTTTTCAGTGAAGGTGAAAATGGCCCGCGGGTTGAGATAAAACCGGCCGACCACCTGCTGGGGCTTACCGGTCACGAAAAGATCATGGCTCTGCACAGTGAATATAAGGATGCCCATTTTGCCGTGATCGGCCCGGCCGGAGAAAACTTCAATAATGTCTACATGGGTGCGATAGTTCTGAGCACGGATAATCAGCTGAAGTCTGGAGAGGGAAAATCTCGATTCGCCGGCCGAGGCGGAATGGGAAGCATGATGGGGTACAAAAACCTGATCGCCATTGTTGCACAGAGCAGCGACAAAATGGGCAAAACCACCCCCGATATGCGCGACGTCAACCGGGATGTCATCAAGAATGGCGGTTCAGCCAGATTTCAGCCGGTCAGCCAGGGGGGACACGGCGGAACCTGGGCTAATATTGATGTTCTGCAGGCATTTCACGCGGTTCCGGAAAACAACTTCCGCCCCAAGGGGGATGAAGATGTCGCCGGGCTGTTCCGCCCAAACGTGGAAAAGGATTTTGATGTCCATAGCGAGGCCTGTTTCCGTTGCGGCATCCGCTGCCACAACAACCTGTACCACCGCAATGCCGACGGCAGCCGCGGAGCGCTTGCCGCAAAGTTCGACTTCGAGCCGCTGATTCTGTTCGGATCAAATATCGGCATCAACGATAGCCGCCAGGTCACGGAACTGATCCATCTATGCGACTATCTGGGCATGGACGCCATTTCCCTTGGCAGCACCATCTCGTATGTGCTCGACTACAATGCCCGTCATCCTGACCAGCCACTTTGCGATGGAGTCGCCTTCGGACAGTTTGATCAGATCAGGGAACTGATTGTGAGGACCGGGCGAGGAAAACTCAGTGAGGTCGGGCGGGGAGTCAAACGCCTTTCCGAGCAGACCGGCGAAACGTCATATGCAATGCATGTCAAGGGGCTGGAGCTGCCGGCCTACCTGCCGGAAACCAACCCGGCCTACGCCTTTGCCATTGCCGGTGGGCACATGTCCATGGGAACACACATGTATCTTGCCAAGGAAGGAAAGACCGGACTGGATGACTGGGTTGAGGTTATTACCCGCCAGGGCCTCCTGCAGGTAGGCTATGACATGATCGGTCTCTGCAAGTTTGTCGGTGTCGGCATGGGGCATGAACTGATTTCCAGGGCGATCGGCGAAGCGACAGGATTAAAGGTTTCTTCCGAGGAGATTGTCGCCGCCGTTCGTCGCGCCTATTTGCGCGGCCTGGCGCTGGAACTCCGCCAAGGATACGAGGACGATGAGTACACACTGCCGGGACAGGTTTTTGAAAATCCAAACCCTAACGTAACCCTGCCCGCTTTTGTCACCCGGGAGTTCTTTGCACGGATGAAGCAGAGGGTCTGGGCGATCTTCAAGCCGGAAATGGAAGGACTGCTGCCGGAATAACCGGGCAAGGGAGCTTGTTATGAATATTCTCGGAAAACAATTTATCAACGGCCAGCGGGTAGCCCAGTCCAAAGTTGCATTTTCCTCCTTTGATGCCTCGACCGGCGCAGCGCTTCCCTACACTTTTTTTGAAGCGACCGGAGAGGAAGTTCAACAGGCGGTTGCGGCTGCCACAGCGGCTTTTATTCGATTCCGGCAAACCGGCATTGAAGAGCGTGCCGTTTTTCTGGAAACGATTGCCGGGGAACTGGATGAGCTGGATGATGACTTCGTTCAAGTGGTAATGCAGGAGAGCGGGCTGCCGGAAGCCAGGATTCGCGGTGAACGGCAGCGCACCAGTAACCAGCTGCGCCTCTTTGCCCAGGTGCTGCGTCGCGGCGATTTTTTGGGTGTCCGGATTGACACGGCTCTCCCCGAACGCCAGCCGCTGCCCCGGCCGGATATCCGCCAGTACCGCATCGCATTGGGTCCGGTGGCCGTATTCGGCGCCAGCAACTTCCCGCTGGCCTTTTCCGTTGCCGGAGGCGATACCGCCTCCGCACTGGCGGCCGGCTGTCCGGTGGTTGTCAAGGCACATCCCGGCCATCCGGCCACCTCCGAACTGGTAGCCGGCGCGCTTGTGCGTGCGATCCGACGCTGTAGCCTGCCTGCGGGTATTTTCGGAATGCTCTTCGGCAATATGATCGGCGCCGGTCTTGTAAAAGCTCCCGGCATCAAGGCGGTCGCATTCACCGGGTCACTACAGGCTGGACAGGCCCTATGTGAACTGGCGGCACAACGTCCGGAGCCGATACCGGTGTTTGCCGAGATGTCCAGCATCAACCCGGTCATCCTGTTGCCCGGCGCCCTTGAGCAGCGCGGCGGACAGATCGCCGCCGGCCTGGCCGCTTCCGCCACCCTGGGTTCAGGCCAGTTCTGCACCAAACCCGGACTGGTGATCGGATTCAAAGGTGAACATTTCGACCTGTTCAGCGATCAGCTTGCCGCAGCTATCGGGGACAAAGATCCGGCCGTGATGCTTAACCGGGGTATTCTGAAGAACTATGACGACGGTCTTGACTACCTGAGCCGGTTGCCGGGCGCAAAGTGCCTGAGCGGCGGAAAAACTCACGAAAACAGGGCGCAACCCTCTCTTTTCCTGGCCGACCCCACCCGGCTGCACCAACAGATCCACCAGTTGGAAAAGGAGGTTTTCGGGCCGGTAACGGTTCTTGTTGCCGTCAGCAACCAGCAGGAACTGGTGGATTTGCTTCCGGAGCTGCATGGTCATCTCACCGCCAGCCTGTTTGTCGAACAGAACGAATTGAGTGACTGCCTGCCATTGATTGAGGCCCTTGAAACGAGGGTAGGACGAATCATCTTCAACGACTACCCGACCGGCGTGGAAGTCTGCGATGCAATGGTGCATGGAGGACCGTATCCGGCGACATCGGACAACCGTACGACCTCGGTCGGCTCGCTGGCCATGGATCGTTTCCTGCGCCCGGTCTGCTACCAGGGATATCCTGACAGCCTCCTCCCCGCCCCACTGAAGAATGCCAACCCTCATGGTATTTTGCGCCTGGTAAATGGCAAATGGACGGACAAAGCCATATAAGGGCGATGTGACCATTCTTGATATGTTTTGTGTTATTTGCTTTTTTTGGTAAACTGCATTTGCCAGGCATACTTATGCGATTTTTAGCTGAACCAACTTAGTTCCAACAGGGTCATCATGACAATCCAGCGCCAGAAAGAGATATTGACGCTTCCCAGAATCCTGGTGGTAGAGGATGATCCGCTCTCCTGCGCCATGATCGAGATGTACCTTGAACAGGAGGGCTATCCCTGCGTTACCGCTCCCAACGGCCGCGAAGCGCTGGACCTGTTCAAGCGTGAACCGTTCCCGATCGTGATAACCGACTGGCTGATGCCGGAAATGGACGGCACCGCCCTCTGCCAAGCCATCCGCGGCCTCAATACCGACAGCTACACCTACCTGATCCTGCTCACATCCCAGAATTCACCGGATGCTGTTGTCGAAGGTCTGGAATCGGGCGCCGACGAATACATCGTCAAACCGGTCAACCCGGCTGAACTCAAAGTCAGGCTCAAGGGAGCCCGACGGATTCTTGACCTGGAGGATGCACTCAGAAAAAGTCTCTATGAAATACGGGAACTGTCGATTCATGACCCGCTGACCGGCGCCTTCAACCGCGGTTACATGGATCAACAGCTCAACCATGAAGTGCAGCGGGCCTATCGATACCGGCACCCGCTTTCGGTGATGATTTGCGACCTGGACCATTTCAAACAGGTCAATGACAGCCATGGCCACCATGCCGGAGATTCGGTCCTCAGGCGTTCCATTGGAAACATCACCTCATCCATCCGCCAGAATATCGACTGGGTGGCGCGTTTCGGTGGGGAGGAGTTTGTTATCGTGCTACCCGAAACCGATACGGCCGGATGTTGCGTGGTTGCGGAACGTATCCGCGAACGGATCGAACTCGGACCCGGTGCGGAAGATTCCGGTTCGATCAGAATCAGAATCACCGCCAGCTTTGGCACAGTCACGCTGGTTCCGGGCGATGAGCCGACTGCGACACCTGAGCAGCTTCTGCAACGGGCCGACCGGCGCATGTATCTGGCCAAACAGACGGGACGCAACCGGGTTGTATCAGCGGACAGCTAGGATTAGAGCGCTACGGATCATACTCCTGTAAATCTTGCGGATATATTGCAAAATAATTATTGACAAGATTGCAGAGCAACTGTTACCTTGAATCAACAGTAAGCACATCAAGTAAACGACATATACTTCTTATCGAGAGCGACCGAGGGACTGGCCCGGCGACGTCGCGGCAACCAGCTTGAAAAAGCAAGGTGCCAAATCCAGCGAAACCTTCACCGGTTTCGACAGATAAGGAAGAGTGCCATCCAAAAGATCCTCTTCCGCACCCCGGAAGGGGATTCTTACTTTGGAGGCAGATATGAACATCGGCACGCAGGCGGTACAGATAGGACTTGAATGGGACACACGCACCGGAGCCGTATCGGTTCCGGTCTACCAGACAGCAACTTTCCGGCATCCGGGGCTCGGCCAGAGCACCGGTTATGACTATAGCCGCTCCGGCAACCCCACCCGCCAGGCGCTGGAGGATGGCATAGCCAGGCTGGACGGCGCCGCGCGCGGTTTCGCCTACTCATCGGGAATGGCGGCCATTGCCAACCTGCTGCTGCTCTTCAGGTCCGGCGACCACATCATCGTGACCGAAGACCTGTACGGCGGCACCTGCCGGCTTTTCGACAAGGTATTCAACCAATTCGGCCTCTCCTTCAGCTATGTGGACACCAGCGATATCGAGGCTGTGCGCACCGCGCTGCAGCCGTCCACCAAGGCAGTTTTCGTCGAGACCCTGACCAATCCGCTGCTCAAATTCGCCGATCTGCCGGCCATATCGGACATCTGCAAAGAAAACCGGTTGCTGCTGATCGCCGACAACACCTTCCTGACCCCCTATCTGCTGCGTCCGCTGGATCAGGGCGCCGACATCGCGGTCTACAGCGCCACCAAATACCTGGCCGGACACAACGACACCGTCGCCGGCTTGGTCACGGTCAAGGACCCGGCCCTGGCCGAACAGGTCTACTTTCACCAGAACTCGGTCGGCGCGACCCTGGGGCCACAGGATTCCTGGCTGGTAATTCGCGGCATGAAGACCCTCTCGGTCAGACTGGACCGCCACCAGGAGAATGCTCTCAAGATTGCTACCTGGCTGGCTTCCCATCCACGCATAACAAAGGTCTATTATCCTGGACTTAGTGAACATCCCGATCACGACCTGATGAAGCGCAATGCCCGCGGTTTTGGCGCGATGATCGCCTTTGAGGTTGACAATCACGCGTTGGTGGAGCAGGTTTTGCTGAAAACCGGGCTGATCTCGTTTGCCGAAAGCCTGGGAGGGGTCGAAAGCCTGATCACCTTCCCGGAGGTGCAGACCCACGCCGACATCCCGCCCGAGCTGCGGGCGCGCCTCGGCATCAACAACGTGCTGCTGCGCCTGTCGGTCGGGATCGAGGATGCCGAAGACCTGATAGCGGACCTGAAACAGGCCCTGGAGGCATAGCCGTAGCGTTTGTCAGTGACTAACGAAGTGACAGATAAAGTCCCCCCCTGACAAGGGGGGCGGAGGGGGGTTACAGATGAAACTCGCGACAAAACTGATCCACGGCGGCCCGAATATCGATCAGCAGACCGGCGCGCTGGGCGTGCCGATCTACCAGATATCCACCTACCGCCAGACTTCAGTAGACCATTTCAGCAAGTATGACTATGCCCGCGGCGACAACCCGACCCGCGAGGCGCTGGAGGACACAATCGCCGTGCTGGAAGGTGGCAGCCGCTGCCTGGCCTTTGCCTCGGGCATGGCGGCCATCTCCACCACGCTGATGATCTTCTCCCCCGGCGACCACCTGGTGGTCTGCGACGACGTCTACGGCGGCGCCTACCGGGTACTCTCGACCATTTTCAGCCGGATGGGTGTCAAATCGACCTTTGTGGACGCCACCGACCTGGCCGCCATCGAGGCCGCGATCCGGCCCGAAACCAGGGGCATCTACCTGGAGACCCCCTCCAACCCGCTGCTGAAAGTCACCGACCTGCGCGGAGCTGCGGAAATCGCCCGCCGCCACGGCATCATCACGCTGGTGGACAACACCTTCATGACCCCCTACCTGCAGCGTCCGCTGGAACTGGGCTGCGACATCGTGCTACATAGCGGCACCAAGTTCCTGAACGGCCACAGCGACGTGATCTGCGGCTTTGCCGTCGTCAGGGATGCCGAACTGGGCCAGCGCATCCGCTACGTCCAGAACGCCTTCGGTACCGGGCTGGGACCGCAGGATTCCTTCCTGACGCTGCGTG
>JAURXC010000218.1 GCA_030654645.1 Deltaproteobacteria bacterium
TTCCGGCCTCTTCACCCGTGACATCACCGACCAAGCCACCTGGGCCAGCAATGACACCACCGTGGCCAAGTTTGTAAATGCCAGCGTTCCCAGCAGGGTTAGCGGCCTTATCCCCGGGAACGCGGTTCTGACCGCGACCGTCGGAGGCGTGTCATCCACCTTCAACCTGACAGTAAGTAACGCGACAATCACCACCGTGACGGTCACACCCGCCGCCCCCTCGATCTCAAAGGGTTTGAGCACCCAGTTCAGTGCCAGCGGCACCTTTTCCGATTTATCAATCCAGGACCTGACCTTTGATGCCACCTGGGCTTCCACTGCTACCACGGTGGCAACCGTCAGTGACGCCGTCGCCAGCAAGGGGCTGGTTCAGACCATTGCGGAGGGAACATCCACGATCAGCGCCACCTTCGACGGCGTCAGCGGCACTACGCTGCTGACCGTCACCGCGCCGGCGCTGCAGTCGATTGCGGTTTCAACAACCAACAGTTCAGTTTTGAGCCTGTCCAGCGCCACATTCAAGGCCACTGGCAGCTATTCCGACGGATCAACCGCCGACATAACCGCTCTGGCGACCTGGAGTTCATCCAGCACCGGCGTGGCCACGATCGCCACCGGCGGAGCCGCTAAAACCCTTTCCCAGGGGACCACCACCATCAGCGCCTCCCTGGGCGGTATCAGCGGCACTTCAAGCCTCAAGGTGACCGGAGGCAATCTGACCGGGATTGTCATCTCTCCCGCCAATTTCACACTGGCACTGAACACTTCCGACCGACTGAGCGCCACCGGATCGTTCAGCAACGGCACATCGAGGGACATCACCGGAGCGGTGGAGTGGTCAACCGCCAGCGCTACCATAGCGACGGTGGCCACACCGGGCGGGAACCTGGCCTGGATCAACGCCCTGGCGGTGACTCCCGCCGCAACCCCGACCACCATATCCGCCAAATCCGGCGCCTTGACCGCCACAACCAATCTGACGGTCACCGCACCAACACTTGGTTCCATAACAATTTCTCCGGCCACAATGGATCTGACTGTCGGAACCAGCAAATACTTCAAGATCACCGCCAACTTTACTAACGGAACTACCCAGGATGTAACCACCGACAGTGGCTGGTCATCCTCTGTTGCCACCAGAGCCACCGTGGGTGACCTTGGCATTGCCAAGGGGCGCGTCAGCGGCGTTTCCGCCGGGTCAACCGTTATCAGCGCCTCATATGGCGGATCGACGATCACGGCGCCGGTGACGGTCGCGACACGAACCCTCCAGAGCCTGGCGCTGAACCAAACCGGCATCTATAACGTGACGGCCGGCAATCAGTTAACGTTCACAGCCACCGCGAATTACAGTGACAGCACCAGCCAGGATGTGACTGAAGATACAACCTGGACAATTGACAAACCCGGCATAGCTATTCTGACTGACAGCCAGAACCAGCCGGGCCAGGCCGTGGGGGTTGACAGCGGTTCGGCCATCCTGACGGCCACCTTCGGCGGCAAGACCCAGACCGTGACTATAAAAGTTCCATGACAGACCATAATTCACCGATGCCAGGAAGGGATTACATGAAACGAATCTGCCGGATAACAATCGCCCTGTGCCTGCCGCTCCTGTTCTGCGGCCCGGTCATGGCTCAGCACTCGGGCCCCTATGTGGGAGCTTTCATTGGTGGAAACATGTTGATGACCGCCGAGGGCAAAAACGACCAGGGCAGCTTCAGCCTGGACTTCAATCCCGCACTGCAGGGCAGCGCGGTCCTGGGCTGGGACCTGGAACCCGGCAACCCGATGGGTGAGGGACGCATCGAACTGGAATACACCCGTCGCAGCAACCAGGTCGACCAGATGAAGTTTGCCCAGGGATACTTCCAGGGGAGCGGAAACCTGGTGGTGGACAGCCTGCTGATCAACGGCTTCGGTGTCTTCCGCGACAATCGGCCCTGGTCGCCCTATGCCGGAGTCGGCATCGGGGCCGCGCGAATCGAAGCATCCGATCTGAAGGTGAGCGGCCATCCCATGGGCAGCGGTTCAGCCATTGTCTTTGCCTACCAGCTGGGCGCCGGAGTCGATTTATCGCTGACCGACAGCATCAGCCTGGACCTTGGATACCGCTTTTTCAGCAGCACCAAGCCCAGCTTCACTGAAGCCGACGGGCGCAAATTTGATATCGATTATATGAATCACAGTGCCATGCTAGGTCTGCGGGTGGGATTTTAGGCGACAGCGGGAGAATCCCGGGGGAAAGCAGATAATCGAAAGACGGCCGGATTGGCCGTCTTTTTTTTGGCCCAAAGCCGGATAGTTGACTGTGTCGCTTTACTACTGGCATCGTAAGGATGCACTGCCTGAATATTCTTGGAGTATCTCTGTTGACACAGCAAATTGATGCAGTATATTTAATGATATTTTCATTCCATCCAAGGGAGGACAAGAAATGCAGGTTTCCCCAGTATTCACGGCAGCTTTACTGTTTGTTGCACTATCACCGGAACTCGGGCTTGCCGCCGGATTGAACAACGAAATGACGAAGTATGTTCAAGGGCTGGAAACCCAGGCCAAAAAGCAGGAAAGCGGTTTTAAAGGATTTGATCCCGAAAGGGGCAAGAAGCTTTTCTTTGATGCGCGCCCCAATGACAAGACCGGTACGATATCATGTGCCACCTGCCACACGTCAGACCTGAAAAAGAGCGGCAAAACCCTGGTAGGCAAGGTTATTGAGCCTCTCGCACCCTCAGCCAACAAAGCCAGACTTACCAATGTCAAGGAAACCGAAAAATGGCTCCTGAGAAACTTCAAGCAGGTCTACGGCAGGGAGGGAACGGCACGGGAAAAGGGTGACGTCCTCATGTTCATAAACGCTCAATAATCAGGAAGGAGAAAGCAGATGAATCCATTCGGGAAATCATTCTTCGCCGTGCTGTCTGTCATCTTGTCAGTTTTTGTCCTAACCGCCGGTCCGGCGCGCGGTGAGGAAAACTCGGAGCTGATGGGAAAGGTGGCGAACAAGGCATATATCAAGGAATGCGGCGCATGCCATTTTGCCTACCAGCCGCAGTTTCTTCCAAAGCGGTCATGGGAAAAGATCATGAACACCCTGGACAGTCATTTCGGCGACAGTGCAACTCTTGATGAAGCTACCAGGGCCGAGATACTGACTTACCTCGTCAAAAACAGCGCCGATTCAAGTTCCTCCAAGTTGTCACGAAAAATGCTCGCATCACTTTCAAGTACTGAAACCCCGCTCCGGATTAGCGATACTCCCTACTTCAAGAGAAAGCATCGCGAAGTAAGGCCGAATGTTTTCAAAAGAAAATCGATCGGATCGCCCGCAAACTGCGCCGGTTGTCACCTGACAGCAGAACAGGGCGATTATGACGAGCACAAGGTTAAGATTCCCAAAAACTGAACCTGAGGCGCCATGCTGCATTCCGGAATATCAACTGAATTCTTGAAGGTTCAAGAAGGCTCTTAAATGAACGAAATTAAAGTTTGGGATCTCCAGACCCGCATCTTCCACTGGTCGCTGGTGGTTTTTGTCGTCTGCACCTTGGTCACGGCCGACATACTCCGTTTTTTCGGAATTGATCTGGTAAACAAGGATGCCTGGCTGGCCTTTCATATCGGCACAGGCGTCGCGGTAGGGATACTGCTCGCCTTCAGGATATTCTGGGGATTCTTTGGTCCGCACTATTCAAGATTCAGTTCTCTGCGGCTCTCGTTAAAAGAGCTTGTCGGCTATTTTGATGCGGTCATAAAAAACATCAGGACCAACCACACCGGGCACAACCCCGCGGCCTCATGGAGCGCCCTCTGTATAATCGTTTTAGGACTGCTGGCGGTTTTTTCGGGGGTGGTGGTTTTCAGTCTCGACGAAGGCAGGGGCATACTCAGGTCCCTGTACATCGGCTTCCACCCCCTGGCAGACAATCTGAAACTGCTGCATCTCGGGCTTGCCTACGCTCTTCTGGCGGTCATCATCGGCCACATCTGCGGTGTTTTGAACGAAACCGTCCGGCACAGGACCGGAATCATCCCGGCCATGATCACAGGGAAAAAGCTCTCCGATGAAGCCGACATACCCTTCTCCGGGAGTATGCCACTGAAGATGGCAACCTACGTGTGGGTAATATCACCGATTGTTGCGGTTATATATTTTACCGGCTCGATGGAAACAAAACAGCCGTCCAATCTGGTCATCCCCGTTATCTACAAAAAAGAGTGCGGTTCCTGTCACATGGCATTTCCACCGAATGTCCTCCCGATGAAAAGCTGGCAAGTCATGATGGCAAATCTCCAGGACCACTTCGGGGATGACGCAACCATCGATGACTCCTCAAACAGAGAAATCGAGGCATTTCTTGTAAAAAACGCCGCGGAGCACTCCCTTGAGGAGGCTTCACTCAAATTTGTCCGTTCCATCAGCAAGGACAATCCGCCCCTGAGAATAACCGAAATTCCATACTGGAAAGAAAAACACAAGCTGATATCGCAGGCTACCTACCAACGGGGAACAATCAAGTCCAGGATTAACTGCGTCGCCTGCCACAAATGGTCAGAATACGGTTCCTTTGAAGACAGCGACATCCGGATACCGAGAGAATAAGCGTACCATTCGCACCCAAGCGATAGCAAAACCATGTGTGTTGTTTGGTACACGGCAGTGGTACTATCCGGCAAAAAGCTCGCGGAGGATTTCAAGTGGAGTTGTCGCCACAACAGCTACGTTTCAACGCCGCCATGGAGCGCTATAATTCCGGGAGGAAATATAAAATATTCGGGATTGCCGTATCGATCATGAACCTGTCGCTTCAGGGGTGGCTGCTGTACAGTACATGGCCACACCGGATCGGCACGGCCCACCAGATAATTGCCATAATTTGCGCCTATCTCGTAACCGACTTCATAAATGGCCTGGTCCATATCTACATGGACAACAATGACCGCTACGACTCGCTGGCCGGCCCGCTGATCGCCAGTTTCCACCTGCACCACAAGATCCCGCGCTACAAAAAGAACAACCTGTTGATCGTCTATTTCAACGAAAGCGGATCTAAAGTCTGGCTGGTGGGATTTCTTGCAGCCGTCGCGCTGTTGCCGGAAGTCGTCGCCGTGGATCAAACCGTCATGTACATCCTGGTCTACACGGGGATTCTGTCTTCCATCGCCGAAGTGTCACACTACCTCTGCCACAGCTCCACTTCACCCACGGCTATTTTTCTGGCCAGGATCGGCCTGCTGCTGTCTAAACGCCACCATGCGGGGCACCACCTGCAGGACAATACCAACTATGCTTTTTTGAACGGCTTTACCGATCCGTTGCTAAACCTGATCGCGGCAAGGTTTTACGGGGGCTACAAACAGAACACCGACCTGCATTATGCTCACTACACCGTCCCGGACAGTGAAAGCCGCTAGTAGGGTGTAACTCTTATTTTTTCGCAGCTACAGCTAACCCCTCTAAATCTCCCCTTACCTAAGGGGAGACTTCAAGGCTTCCCCCCTTAGGTAAGGGGGGACTGAGGGGGGTTAGATTTTGATGTTACAAGGCACTAGCCCCCTGCCCGCATTTATTAAAGACACCCGCCGGGTGCCTAATAGTTCACGCCCCCTCAACAGTTGGCAACGTTATTGATGTCGTAGCCATGCGCCTGAAATGACATCTTGAGGGTGGAACGTTCCTCCCTGCTCATCTCCTCCAGCACCGCCAGCACACGTTCCCTGACCTTCCCGGTTCCGCAGATGCTCTCGTCAAGTTTGCTCTGTAGCGGCAGGTTGAGTTTCGACTCTTCCAGGATCCGCTTCAGGTCTCCGGAATCACAGAGAACACTTTTCAGTTCCTGGCCGGTGCTGGTCACGTAGAAATGGCGCCCCTCTTTGTAGACCAGGAAATTGCTGCTGCAGGCTGCCAAAAGCAGGCAGGCGGAGGCAAGCAGGGTCATGCGGGTTAAGACTGTCATGCGCATTTTACCGTCCTTTCAGATAGTTTTTCAGTTTCGTCCTGATTTGTGGCGAATTCCAGTCAACCTCGCCGAATATCTTGTCCTGCACAATTCCGGCACGGTCGATAATCAGGCTCACCGGTTGTCCGAAGAGGGCATAAATGTCGAAGTAGACCTCTTTGGAAGCGTCGATCAGCAACGGGTAACGGATATTCAGGCTTGCACCAGTCTCCCTCACCGGCTTCTCGGAAGCATCCAGAGCGATACCCAGCACTACCAGACCATCGCCCTTCATCTCGTTGTACAGCCTGTTCAGCGAGGGGATTTCCTTGATGCAGGGGGCGCATGTCGTGGACCAGAAATTGAGTACCACCACCTTGCCGTGAAATGACTTGAGACTCGTCTTGCCACCCTGGAGATTTGCCAGGGAAAAATCGGGCGCCGGCGCGCCGGTCCGCACAGCATGCACGCTTGACGGAACCAGCAGCATCAGGGCCACCAGGATTGATGCCAGCAGGCGAATCGCTTCTGCCTGCGGATGACCTGATCTCTTTTTATGAAATGCGGAGAACAAGATATTCATATCCTGCAATCCTCATACTTATCGTGGCGACTTGTCAACCGGTTTCGGATACTCCGGAAATTTCACCATCTGTTCAAGAACTTCCATGCAAACAGCACGGCATGACAGGTATAGACTGAACATGGTGCACATAGAAAAATCTTGTTTGGCCGGACGAATCACGGGAGAGAAAATTCAAGCATCGGTATGTAAATTGCTTAGTAAACCAAAATACTAAATAAATATAATATTATTGGGAATAATCACGACAAAACACTTGATAAAAATAATTAAACAATTATCAACTCGGCGGAATACCCACTATCGTCACGTCAAATAGCGGATAAACCGTAGAATTTCAGCTTTACCGGCAACTTCAACCGCAAAGGTGAAGGATCATGATTTTATTGAGAATGATATGCCTGTTTATCTTGTTTCTGACCGGTAATATTTTCTGCCAATCGTTTTGCGTCACTGTCAGCGAAGCCGCGATACAGTGCTACCAGTGCCATGGTTCCACCGGTGATTACCGCCCGATCGATGCGCCGGACCGCGATATGGCCACCGGAGGTTTTGTCGGCAACCACCGCACGCACATGGATGCCCCGGCCTCGCCTTCCGCCTGCGAACCCTGCCATCCCGGAAGCGCCTCCTACACCAGCTCGCACCGGGACGGCCGGATCAAACTGTCAGCCCGCATCAACTCCTCACTTCCCCTCACCACATACAAGAACATGACCTCCGCCTTTCCGCAGAGTTCTTCACCCGTGCCCGGCTCCTGCGCCAATGTGAACTGCCACTTCGAAAACGCCACTCCAACCTGGGGCAGCAGCTCGGCAGCCACCGGTTGTTCCACCTGTCACGGTGCGCCGCCCAACGGAACCGCGTCCACCTACAGCGGCGGCGCAGCCGGAAGCCACGCGATCCACAGCAGCTATTACAGCGGAGTGAACGGCTGTGCAAAATGCCACTCGGACCATACCGGCGACCCCAAACCGTTCGCCCACGCCACCAGCGGCGGCCGCAGGGGGCTGGTCGTCCAGCCCCGGACTCCATCCAATGTTTTAAGCGGCAGTTACTCCGCCGTATTCAGCCCGATAACCGCCTACCTCCCCGGCAATTCGGCATCACAAGCCACTAAATTCGGATCATGTCTCGGCACCTACTGTCATGGCGCCAGCATGAGCGTGGCCAACGACAGGAACGGCGGAAACAACATCACCCCCACCTGGGGCAACGCGTCCACCGGCCAATGCGGTAGCTGCCACGGCGCATCGGCTTCCAACCCGCCCTTGCGGGGCAGCCACAAGACCCACGTCAGTTCGGGGCTGGCCTATTTCCCTGAGAGCACCCCCAACCCGCCGCTGGTACCGGGCTACAACTATATCTACGGACGCAACCTGGGCTGTAACGTCTGCCATAGCAACTATTCACCAACGCATGTTAACGGCAAATTGGAGTGGTCGTTCGATTCAACCGGCAAGCCCGCGCTCTCCGGGGCTGTGTACCGCGGCATGTCGAGCGGCTCAGCGACACCGGTGCCAGCCGCGACATACGGGCAATGCGCCAACCTGTACTGCCACAGCATTGTGCAGACCGCCACCGGGGGCAAGCTTACCGGG
>JAURXC010000019.1 GCA_030654645.1 Deltaproteobacteria bacterium
ATTTTTTGGACTGGAGTTGCCCGACCCGGAGGATCTGACCGACATCGAAACCAGCGCCCGTTTCTATGTGGAGGAAAACGGCGAGATTCACCTGCACTCCGACTTCCTGCTCGATCGTGAGGGGAGTTCCCGCAACGTGGCGGTGGCTTTCATCCTCTACCGCGACATCCTCTTTTCGGTACGCGAAGAAGAACTGCCGGTTTTCCGTCTGCAGCGTCTGCGCGCCAGGATACAGGCCGGTTCTGTTTCCGACGGCATGGACATGCTGCTGGACCTCTACGCCGCCGATGCCGAGTATTCGGCCGATTCACTGGAGGAGATCTACACCGCGCTGGGCGAAGTCGGCAAGAAGGTGCTCAGTGAAAAGATGACCGACGAAGAGGCGGCCCAGACCCTGGCTGACATAGCCGAGGAGGAGGATCTGAACGGCCGCGTTCGTCGCAATGTGCTGGACACCCGTCGCGCTCTGACCTTCCTGATTCGCCGGAAACTGCTCTCAGCGCCGCAGCTGGAAGATTCGCAGCAGATCCTGCGCGACATCGAATCGCTGGACGGCCACACCTCTTTCCTGTTCGACAAGATCAACTTCCTGATGGATGCCACGGTCGGTTTCATCAACATCAACCAGAACCGGGTCATCTACCGTCTGACGATCCTCAGCGTGATTTTCATGCCGCTCAACGTGATCGCCGGCATCGGCGGCATGTCCGAGTTTTCGATGATGACCAAGAATATCCCCTGGCCGTTGTCATACGCCATATTTACGGTCGGAATGTTCATCGTCGCCTGGATCACCTATGTGATTCTCAAGTTCTACGAGAACCGCCATAAACCGCGAAAATAAACGCCAAGAAATCAGCCCGGCTTACTTTTGTTGCCAGAACGTGCGAGTCCCCGCATGTTGTTTGTCTTTTCACCTTCCATGAATTTCGGAACCGGGGGTGATACCGGTCAATCCGGATTCAGATCATTTTTTATCGCAAACGCTTCTCTCGCATCCCCGGCAATGTCCTTGCCTTTTCCAGAGCGAGTGGTAGAGCAGCCAAAAGGCTCCCGCCAGTATCAGCGTTGCCAGAATGCCATCGAAGACTCCCATGTTACCCTCCCAGTCCCAGGAAGTTTCCCCCCTGGTAGATGATCATTGCCACTGTCCAGGCCAGTATGGTCTGGTAGGCGAATCCGACTCCAACCCATTTCCAGGTACCGAACTCCTGACGCATGGCGGCCAGCACGATCATGCAGGGCATGTAAAGCAGTACGAAGGCCATGAAGGCAACGGATGAAAGCGGCGTGAAACCGGCCATGATGGCCTGCTTGAGTGCTGATTGATCCTCATCTTTTTCCGCTTCTGCGGGCATGAACAGTAGTGTGCTGACCGACGTTTTAACTGCCGACCCGTATGAAACCACG
>JAURXC010000231.1 GCA_030654645.1 Deltaproteobacteria bacterium
GTAGAAATCAATCCGTCAATAAAGGTATCTATTGTCAACAAGGTTCTCTCATGCTGGCCGAGCTTAAGTGTATCTATATGCTTTGTATAATTGATCGCCAGTTTTAACCGCGCTTCTGGTGAAAAAAACGCTTTGTTCGATTTACCATTTGTCGTAGACGATTTATGCTTTACTACATTTGCACCGGTTTCAGGAGTAAAAATGTTTCCGTGATAAATCGCTCCATTACCCATCAAGCATAATTCTGCAAAAACAAACTCCAGTGGAAACAAATCCACAAAATTATAATCCGAAAACCTTTCAACCAGCCCGACTGTTTTTATTAACTTGTTATTAAAAAAATACCCGGTCGGATGGCGTTCCCTGTATGCGATATTTTTTACCGACTGATACCCTTTGGGAAACAACTCAAATTCGTTTTCTGATTTGGAATTAAATGTACAATACCCGCAAGCCAGGCCGGGTTGCCGCAAGAGAAATGATTTAAACTCGTTTATTTTGCTGTTATCCACATAATCCTGGTCTGTTGAATACACAAGGTATTCGCCTCGGCCCTTATTCAAGACATTGACCATGTTATATAAAGCGCCTCTGTTTTCGCCGTTGCTATATACAAACAACCTTTCATCTTTAATGTCTCGCAAGATGCTTAAAGTGTCGTCGGTCGAACCGTTATCCAGGACAACAACCTCAATATCCGCGTCTCGACACGATAAAATATCCGTCACAAGCCTACGAACACTTTGCGCGCGATTATAGGTCGGAATACAAAAACTTAAATTATAACTGTTCATCTTATTTTACTTATTCCTTCTGATCATCATTAGATTCGGACTTTGAAATAACACAGCCTGTAGCGACCGTCTTGACATGACTCAAGATACCGCAGTTACCAAGCTCAACGATCTCCGTACAGTTTTTCAGGGTAGTGAGGCGATGGGCAATAATGAGAATGGTCAGGTCATCGCTGAGTGCTTCGATGGCCTGCATCACGGCTTCTTCGGTATCACTGTCCAATGCACTCGTGGATTCGTCGAATATGATCACGTCGGACCGCTTGTAAAGTGCGCGGGCAATACCGATGCGCTGACACTGGCCACCGGACATCTGGACTCCGCGCTCGCCGACAACGGTCAGGTACTTATCGGGCCAGCTCTCAATGATATCCGCCAGCTGTGCCTGCCGCGCAGCTTGCCGGACCCGGTCGTGATCGATCCGGTCTTTGTGTACCCCGAAAGCGATGTTTTCTTCGATGCTGCTGTCGGCGAGAAAAATGACTTGCGGGACATGCGCGATATGGGCTTGCCACGAGCGGTGGTTGCCCGCCGTAATCAGCTGATCATCAATCTCAACTGTTCCGTCAGTCGGCTGCAGCAGTCCCATGATGATGTCAAGCAGCGTACTCTTGCCACAACCGGTCGCACCGATGAAGCCAATGCGACTGCCTTTGGCAATGGTAAGATCCAGGTTTTTAAGCACCCACGGAGATTGCTGATTGTAGCGGAACGAGAGCTGTTTCAAACTGATCCGATGTTGGAAAGGCAACGGTTTGGCGGCCGGTTGATTTGCATAATCAGGCAATGCCTGATCAAGTAACTCCAGCACATCTTGTAGCGATGCCTGGGCGCCATGGATGGTGGACCAGGCCCAATATATCTGTTGCAAATTCGGCAACAGGCGCTGCATGCCGAGCGCCAGTGCGGCGAGAATCGGTATGGTCCTGGCAATGCTGCCTGATTGTTGAGTAAGTACATACGCCAGCGATGCGATAAGCAAAATCCCCAGGGCTTCGATACCGTAACGAGGACTTTGACTTATAAACTGGTTGTTGCCTTGGGCATGGCGCAAAATTTGATCGGCGTTGCGGTAATTTGCGCAGAAGGTTTCCTGGGCTCCGTCGATCAGTACATCGCGGACCCCCCCCAGACCCTCTTGCAGGGATTTGATAACATTGGTGGACTCGCGGGCAATATGCTGACTGTCGATCCTCAGACGATTACGGTTCAGCCTGATGATGAACGCATAGATAGCAGCGAAACCGCCAATGGCGGCCAGGGCGGTGACTGGAACAACAGAAATCAGAGCCACGATTATGGCGGTAAACGTGACGCAGGCGCTAATGAAGGTCAAGGATGGAATCAGGATGAAGAAGATGACTTCGCTGGTTTTGACCGTAACGCCGTTGATTATTTCGCTGCTGTTACGGGAGATATGCACGGCATAGGGCTGGTACAGCGTACGACTGTAGATGCTGTTGCTGAGGTCGGCGCCGACTGAAAATGACAGTTTAATGGAGACCCAAAGCAGGAGTAAGCGCATCGCTCCGGCCATCAGGACCGACAGACTGAAGGCAACCGTCAGAGGGAGCGGAAGTTGGTCGGCGGATGTCAAACCCAGAATTTTAATAAATGGCTGGGCGGCCGAATGCCCGAAAATGCGGGCCGGATCGGTCAGCGCGCCGAGGAAAGGCAGCACCGCTCCGATACTGATGATTTCAGCAAAAGAGCCGGCAATCATTAATACGAGCAAAAGCCCAAACTGCCATCGTCGCCGGGAGCTTATATGGTGCCAGAGGCGGTTTATAAGTTTGGAAATAGTTTGTGTTGGCTGCATGTTATTGTTTAATCCCGTTTCTTAACGGTGCTGCGGTTAGCTCCGTCCAGCAAGTTTTATGTGCCAGTCATACCGCGCGCCATTTTGGTTATGTCCTGCGAAAAGCCCTTCTCTTCAGGCGACCCTGCCCCCACACACCGGGAGGATTCATTTCGGCACATCTTCCACTTCAACCAGATCAATAAGCATCTCCCGGGCCAGCTCATCACGCTCCAGGTGCGGCGACATATCCTCTATGGGACGGTTGACCACCAGTTTGGGGTTGACACAGGTGGCTTGTTCAAGTTTGACCTCGACAAAAGCAGGGCCCTCAATCTGAAGCGCCCGGGCGATAATTTCATCAGCTCCCGAAATGGAATCGATCACAAATGACGGGATCCCATATGCCTCGGCGATTTTTACCAGGTTGGGACAGCCATAGCCGACAACGGTCGATTGTTGCCGACCACCAAAGTACATATCCTGAAACTGCCGCACCATGCCGAGACAGCCGTTATTGAGTACGATTATCTTGACCGGAAGACGGTGATTTACGATTGTCTCCATATCCTGGATATTGACCTGGATACCGCCATCTCCGGAGATTGAAACCACATTGTTTCCTGATTCAAGCAGTGCCGCGCCCATGGCCGCCGGCAAGGAGAACCCCATGGCCCCCATGCCGCCGGAGATCAGCATGCGCTGCCGGTCTTTGAGCTTGAAACTCTGAGCGGCCCACATCTGGTTCTGCCCTACGTCAAGACAGATAACGTCCCCAATTGCACAGTGTCCGGACAGAATCTCCATGAATCGGTTGGGCTCAATCGAGGCAAACTCGCCCTCACGCGACCGGGTTGGATATTTTGCCCGGTAGCCTGCCAGTAACGTGAGCCAATCGGACAAATCGGGCTTGTTGTAATCAGACAACGCGGAACAGATGCGTGTCAAAAAGTCCCTGACATCGCAATGTATGGCCAGGTCAACCGGAAGCTTGGCATTCAACTCGTTAAGGTCAACGTCCACATGGATTTTTTTTGCGGCCCGGGCAAATGTATCAGGACGTGTGCCGGTCTGGCGGGTATCCAGCCTAGAACCGAGTATTAACAACAGGTCAGAATTGGCCAGAGTCATGTTGCTGTAACGGTTGCCATACGCTCCGATCATGCCGAAGCTGGCCGGGTGGTCACCAGGCAAGGCATCCAGGCCCATGAGAGTAAAGACTACCGGGATTCCGGTCTGCTCAACCAAGGTCCGCAGATCGCTTGTTGCACCAGCCGTCCGCACTCCTCCACCAGCAAGAATAACCGGCCGGCGTGCTGCGTGAATCATCTGAATCACTTCTTCAATTTGTGCGGCAGAACAGCCGGGGCGGCTACTCTCCAGCTGTCGATACTCATCGCTATCAAAAAAGCTGGTCAAATTGTCGGGATCTATCTGGGTTCTCTGGATGTTCATGGGTATATCAAGCAGCACCGGTCCCGGTCGTGCGGATTGAGCCAGATAGACAGCCTTCTCCAGGTGCCAGCGGATCATCCCGGCATCCACCACCAGTTCCGCATACTTGGTAAGCGGCTTGACCACACTGACAATGTCGGTTTCCTGAAAACCGATCTGCCGCACTGGACGGTCGAACTTGTACTCGTAGGTGTTAACCTGACCGGTAATAAAGAGACAAGGTACCGAGTCGAACCAGCAGCTGCCGATTCCGGTCACCATATTGAGTGCGCCGGGACCGCTGGTAGCCATGGCAACACCGAGTCGGCCATTCATGCGGGCATAGGCCTCGGCGGCAAATGCGCCGCTCTGCTCATGGTGAACCGAGATGCAGCGAATATCATCACGGTCAACGGTCGAATCGATCAGGTGGGTTATGGCCCCGCCGATAAATTCAAAAATATGCGCAACACCCTGTTTCGCTAAGAAGTCGATTACATAATCCGATAGTTTCAAGCCTGTCTCCTTATTCACATCAACGCTGCAAGCTGCGGGGAATTGCAACCGTAGTGGCACCAAATATCAGGGCTACGGGAAGCTATGGGTGCCGTGAAACCATTCAAACGTGCGACGGATTCCTTCCTCAAAACCAATTGAAGGCCGCCAGCCGAAATCGGCCGATGTTTTTGAAATATCCGCCTCCCAGATCTTCGGTTCAGGACGGCTCGGACGGGCACCTCCCCAGACCAGTTCCGGCCCACCTGTAATCCGGCGGATTATTTCAGCCACCTCGCCGATGGTATGCTGGCGACCACTTCCCGCGTTATATACCTCACCAGGTGTAACACTGGCCTCCGACACGGCCCTGTACAGGTCAAGCACGTCATCGATGAAAATGTAATCCCTCACGGAATCCGGTGTTGAAATACAGGGGGAGTCTCCGGCTGTCAGGCATCGGATCAGATACGGGATAAAGCGCCTCTGGTCATCCCACGGGCCATAGGGTGAAAAGAGGCGGAGCGTGACAACGGGCAGCCCTTTAAGAAGTGCTTCCGAACGACAAAACATGGTCGCGGCACATTTGGCAACGCCGTAATCTCCAATCGGATGGGCTGGATCAGCCTCGCGCATAGGATGGTTCTTAATGCCATACTCTGAGGAACTGCCGGCATTGACAAACAGCTCGAAACCGACCCGCTCGCAAGCCTGCAACAGGTTAATCGTTCCAGTGAGATTGGTTTCAAAAATTGCCGACGTATCACTCTGGCTCGCAAAACCGCCATAAACTGCACAGTGGTAGATGGTCCTGGGCCTGACCTCCGACACGACAGCCCTCACTCGGTCGGCATCCCGCAAATCAGCTTCGTGGACACAAATCCCCGAGAGCCCCTCCAGGCGCTGCCTGCTGGAACCGCTGCGCAAAACAAGGTGTACTTCTTTACCTTCGCCGGCAAGCCTCCGTACAAGAGCTCCACCTACAAATCCCGACGCACCGCTGACAAGAATACTCATCGCCGGCAGATCCCCCTGGTGCTGACGACTCCATGGACAGGCATGGTCAGGTTGATCGTTATCTCACTCAGCATGGTCAACCCATTCCAGCATGCGGCGGATTCCGGCCACCTTACCTACCTGCGGTTGCCATCCCAGAATGCGCGCGGCTTTGCCGATATTCGCCACAAACAGCCGCTGGTCACTTTCTCTGGGGGGGAGCCTGGTATAGGAAAGCTTTTTCCCGGTATTCTCTTCAAGAAGCTCAAAAAGTTCCAGCAGCGACAGACTGTTCGCCATCCCCCCACCTATGTTGAATGCATTGCCGCGGGCCTCTTTGATCCGCTCCACCGCACGGAAATACAGGGCGACCATATCATCGGCGTGAAGCACATCACGCACCTGCTTGCCGTTGCCAGAGATGGTAAAAGGTTCGCCAAGGATGCCGTTTTGTGCGGCAATGGCCTGCTGGCAGAACCAGCCGATCCACCCCTGATCATAGGTTGCGTACTGACGGCCGCCGTACATGGACGAATGCCGAAACACGACCGTATTCAATCCGAAAATCCGGGCATAATCCAGCATGTACTGATCAGCAGCCCCTTTGGAACAGCCGTAGGGAGAATGGAAGTCCAGCGGTATCGTCTCATCAAAACCGTCGGGCATGTCCAGGCATTCGTATCGACGCTCCCCCTCCCGGTAGCTGAACTGTTCAAGGTCGCCATAAACCTTGTTGGTGGATGAATACACCACTGCTGCGGAAGGGCAGAACTGACGAACGGACTCGAGCAGATTGAAGCTGCCGAGCACATTGGTCTCGAAATCGATTCGCGGATTGGAAATGGAAGTAGTCATGGCAACCTGCCCGGCCAGGTGAAATACGGCGTCGGGGCAGGACTCGCGGACCAGGTTCGTCACATCGTTGGCATTGCGTATATCGCCATGCACAAAGGTAAATGTTCCGAGCGAACGGAGCCAGGTTAGATTCCGGAGCGAACCGGAGCGGCTGAGGTTGTCAAAGACGGTCAGTTGGTACCCCTTGCACAGCGCAGCTGCCGCCAGGTTGCTTCCCAAAAAACCGCAGCCTCCCGATATCACCAGTTTCATACCGCACCTCGTTCCATGTCGATAGTTTGCTTCAGACCGGCTTCGAGACTGGTTTTGGCATGCCAACCCAAAGCGCGGACGGCTGAAGTATCGGAATTGGATTCCATCACTTCATGCTCCCGGTATGGAAGCGCACCGAAATCAAGCAGAGTGGTTTCGTTCCCGGAAATTCGCTTGGCCAGACAGACGAAATCCCTGATGGACACCGTTTTATTGCTACCCACCTGAAAGTCGTAATAACCGGTTGAAAGTGTACTGCTGTGTTTCAGTATTATTTCGAAAGCATTGACAACATCAGTGATGTAAATGAAATCCCTCTTCTGGGCGCCGGACGTCAGCGCAATTCGATCTACATTTCGAAGGATGCTGCGAATTATAAAGGTAACAAATTTTGACTCATCGTCGAACGGACCGTAGAAATGTTCCAGAGCGACGCTGATGCAGGTCATTTGCTGGGAATAGAGTTTGAGCCAATCCTTGAACTGGCTTTTAGACAGGGAATAAAAGCTGATGTTTTTGTCTAAAACCGTATCGGTATTGACAAAACATGATACGCCGTTTTCAACGCCAAGTTCCAGCAGCTTCAGCGGCAGAAACAGGTTGGCATCCAGAAGATCGAGGGGAACTTTTTCTTTCCTGCCGTAATCCGTAGCGCAATGTATGATCATATCAATGCTGTTTTCTTTAAAAACCCTGTCCAGCGGAAACACATCGATATCATAGACCACAAGTCCGTCGATTATGGCGGATATTCTGCCTGTGTGCGAGGTAGTACGTTTCAGCAGTATGACCCTGCTGCCCGCGGACACAAGACTTGCAAGCAGGTTGCTGCCCAGAAATCCTGTTCCGCCTGTCAGCAATATTGTTTTTCCCTCTGGAACGTACATTTAAGCTGCTTTCATTTCGAAATGTAACTGCAGAGAAAATATTTTGCACATCATGCTTTTAGAGGCAAAGTCCGGATCTGCTCGATCATGTATTCCAGCATGCCGTCAGTCATGCCTGGATAGACCCCTATCCAAAAGGTGTCGCACATGATCCGGTCGGTATTGGCCAGATCACCGACTATCCGATAACCGTTGCCGCTGGCCCGCATCTCGTCGAAACAGGGGTGTTTGACCAGATTGCCGGCAAAGAGCATGCGGGTCTGAATACCTTTCGCTTCCAGCCGATTTACAATCTGATCACGACGAAGCCCCGCACCTTCCCGCACAGTCAACAGAAAACCGAACCAGGACGGATCCGAGTCTGCAGTTGCCTCCGGCAGGATGAAATGCTCCTCAAGCCCCGCCAACCCGTCGCGCAACAAGCGCCAGTTTCTTTTTCTGGCCTCGGTAAAGCCGGGTACTTTTTCCAGCTGGGCGCAGCCGATGGCTGCCTGCATATCGGTCACCTTCAGGTTATAGCCGAAGTGGGAATAGACATACTTGTGATCATAACCGTATGGCAACTCGCCAAACTGCTGGGTAAAGCGGTTGCCGCAGGTATTGTCGCGCCCGGAAGGGCACCAGCAATCGCGCCCCCAGTCACGGAACGACTCTACCAGCCGTTTAAGGGTGGTGTCATTGGTGTAGACCGCCCCTCCCTCACCCATGGTCATATGATGGGGCGGATAGAAACTGGAAGTTCCGATATGGCCGATGGTTCCGGTATTATGCCAGATACCGTTAAGGCAATAGCGCGAACCCAGTGCATCACAGTTATCTTCAACCAGCCAAAGATCGTGCTTATCACAAAAAGTCCTTACAGCGGCGAGATCAAACGGATTCCCCAGGGTATGTGCCACCATGATCGCCTTGGTCCTGGCCGACAGAGCCGCCTCCAGTTGCGTCACGTCGATGTTGTAGGTCGGTAACGTCACATCCACAAACACCGGCACGGCGCCATACTGAATAATCGGAGCAATCGTGGTTGGAAATGCCGCCGCCACGCTTATGACTTCGTCGCCGGGAAGAATGCGGCGTTCACCCAGTTTTGGAGAGGTCAGGGCCATGAAAGCCAGCAGATTGGCCGAAGAGCCGGAATTGGTCAATGAACAGTGCTCTACTCCGAGAAATTCTGCAAATTCGCTCTCAAACCGCTCGGCATATCTGCCGGTTGTCAGCCAGAAATCAAGAGAAGAATCTATCAGGTTTGATATTTCTTTCTCGTCAAACACTCTCCCGGCATAAGGAATGCGATCACCAGCAGCAAACGGCTTTTTATGCCCATGTTTGAACTCATGGTACCTGATCGCTGCTTGTATGGCCTGTTCCCTCAGTTCTTTTTCCTGTGTCTTCGTATCACCCATGCAATGCCTCTTATGAGTTGCTTAGATTTTGTGTGATCGGCTCAAACCGCCTGATAATCATTGATTTGCTGAATGCATTCATTCCTGAGATCGGCCAGTCGGCGATAGGCATGGTTCCAGGAGATAATGCTGTCCAACGAATGTTCCAATGACCAGCGCGGATGCCATCCCAGCTCCGCTCTGGCTTTTGAACAGTCCAGCTTCAGATAGCGGGCCTCATGCGGATGGTCGCCGTTGTCGATCTCGTAACGCGCTCCATTACCCCATTGTTGGCACAACCGCTTAACAATCCATTCCACCGGCCTAGCATCTTCATCAGATGGTCCAAAGTTCCACCCCCCGGCAAAATCGACGCCAGATTCAAACAGTTTCCGCGCCAGCAGCAGATATCCGGAAAGCGGTTCCAGCACATGCTGCCAAGGGCGAATGGCGGAGGGGTTACGGATGAAGACTGGTTCGCCGGCCAGGATAGCGCGTATTATGTCCGGAATCAGCCGGTCTGAAGCCCAATCTCCGCCGCCGATAACGTTGCCGGCGCGCGCCGAAGCCACCGCCACACCATGGTTAGCATAATCGGCGGGGTTAAAATAGGAGGAACAATAAGCAGCGGTAACCAACTCCGAGCACCCCTTGCTGCTGGAGTAGGGATCATGCCCTCCCATCGGCTCGTTCTCGCGGTAGCCCCAGACCCATTCACGGTTTTCATAGCATTTATCGGTGGTAACATTGACCACCGCTTTTACACTCGGACAGGAACGTACCGCTTCCAGCAAATGTACCGTACCCATCACGTTGATGGCATATGTTTCAACCGGAATCTTGTAAGAGTCGCGAACCAGGGGCTGGGCCGCCATGTGGATGACAATGTCCGGCGATGCTTTAAACATTTCCGTCTTCAATCGTTCCATGTCACGCACATCGGCAATAACCGATGTCACCAGATCGCCCACCCCGGCCAGTTCGTATAAACTGGGATCCGTCGGAGGATCCAACGCATAGCCGGTAACATCGGCTCCCAGCAGGTGAAGCCATATTGAGAGCCACGACCCTTTAAAGCCTGTGTGACCGGTCAGGAAGACCCGCTTACCTTTCCAGAAAGCTACACCATCCATATTCCAGACACCCTCTTTCCTGATTGTACTAAATCCATGAACTTACCACTTTTTCCAGGGGGCACGACCGCTGGCCCAGAGTTCTTCCAGATACGTCTTGTCACGCAATGTATCCATCGGCTGCCAGAACCCGCCATGCTTGTAAGCAACCAGCTGATTGTCCTTGGCCATGCTTTCCAGTGGTTCCTTTTCAAAAACGGTTGCATCACCGCCAATCCGCTCCAACACCTCCGGTTCCAGCACAAAAAAACCGCCATTGATCAATGACCCGTCTCCCTGCGGCTTTTCCTGGAAGCCCCTCACGAGATTATTATCCGACAAGTCAAGTATTCCGAATCTGCCTGGTGGCTGAACTGACGTGACCGTGGCCTGACGGCCGTTTTTATGATGAAAATCCACCAGTTCCTGAATATTTACATCCGATACGCCGTCACCATACGTCAGCATGAATGTTCCGTCGAGATAGGGTGCAACACGCTTTACTCGTCCACCGGTCATGGTCTCGGCACCGGTATCGACCAGAGTTACACGCCACGGTTCCGCAGTGTGGCTATGAACGGTTCGCTGGTTACCGTCACTAAAATCGAAGGTAATATCCGATTCGTGCAGAAAATAGTGGGCAAAATACTCCTTGATGCAATAGCCTTTATAGCCGAGGCAGATTACGAAATCATTAAAACCATAATGAGAATATTGCTTCATGATATGCCATAGAATCGGCCTCCCACCAATTTCAATCATCGGCTTTGGCTTGAGATGTGACTCCTCGCTGATGCGTGTGCCGAATCCTCCCGCAAGAATGACTACCTTCATAGTTTCACTCCGTTCTGTTTGCATAATTACTTATGCGTTTCATGTTCATTAAATGCCGGTAGCCGCTGCCCCGTAGCGCCAGCTACAAAAATCCTGCCGGTTGTCACTCCCAGACCCAAAAGTGCCGACGTCAGCTCTTCCCGTCGTTTCAGGGAAGAAATGACCACTGGAACACCTGTCTTTCCCAATCCATCCTCTAATGTCACAACAGGTAATCCGAAAAACGGATTACCCTTCTGTCCGTCATCCATGACAGCAACCAGCTCAAGCCCGGTCTCCCGCAACGATAAATAAGCCACTTCCGCCACTTCATCCACTCCACAAAAAGCAACTTCACTAACACCCGATTCCTCAAGACTACGAAACAGATTAAGATAATCCTGCCGAGCCACGGTATAGAGACTGGTGAAGTAGCTCAGGTGCTGGTAGGCAAGCCGGCTTTTCTCGGCCATACCTTGCGGGGTAAGCAGATATGCGTACCGGTTGCTTGGAAAGTTTTTGACCCGTACAAATCCCTTGGATACAAGGTTTTTAAGATATGAATTGACCAGTCCGACTGCTATGCCGAGTCGGCGAGAAAGTTCACGTTGAGAGAGAGGTTCTTCTCCGCTTATCTCGGAGAGTAGTTGAAGGGAGCGTGATGAATCAAGCGGTTTTCTGGCTAGATCGTTCATATTTTGAACAATAGTATAAATGAAAACCAGAATGCAAGCAGATTGTTCATTTTGTGAACGGACTGGCTCCGGATAACCAGCTTGCTAATAATCCTTGATATAATTCAAGCGCATACATTAAACGCCCAATTGACCTCCGGCATCAAAACCAAAAGCAGCTCAATATTCTTGACAATTCCGGGGCAAACAGCTAATACATCGATTTAAAATCAACATGTTACATTAAACTCTCTCCATAATCGCGGATCTACGGAACAAGGACACATGCCCCCAAAAAAACGCATCGGCGACATGATGATCGAACAGGGGCTGATTACCCAGGAACAGCTGGAAATCGGTATCCAGGAACAGAGGAAAAGCGGTGAACTGCTAGGTTCGGTGCTGTTCAGCCTAGGCTTTATCAGTCAGAAGGATCTTTTCAAGCTGCTGACAATATCGAGCGCAAATCAGGAAGAATCCGAACAGGACAAATACAACGCCGATATTCCGCAGGAAATCGAAAACCTGGTCAAACAGAGCAGTTCCCTGTTTCAGCGGGAAGGCTCCATTGGCAAGAAAGAGCTCGATTCCGCCTATTCTCCATTGGTCAACCTGGTTGAAAAGATCATCATTGACGGTATCCAGCGCAGCGCCACCGATATCCATATCAATCCGGACGCCAAAGGTGTCCGCATCCGCTACCGCGTGGACGGAGTGCTGCAGCACAGCATGTTTCTCCCCAATGAACTGCTCAACCCGATCGTGTCCCGTTTCAAGGTGATGGGACAGATGAACATCGCCGAATCACGCATACCCCAGGACGGCGGCGCCGAATTTGCCTACAAGAACCGCAAGCTGGACCTGCGCATCTCAACCTTTCCGATTATCGGAGGAGAGAATGTCGTTATCAGGGTGCTGGACAAGAGCAAGTTGCGCATAGGCCTCGAGAACCTGGGCTTTTTCGACGAGGACATCGAAAAGCTGAATGCATCGATCCAGCTCCCCTTCGGCATGATCCTGGTAACAGGCCCGACCGGTTCCGGCAAGACCACCACGCTCTACTCCTGCCTCTCGATCATCAACACCGTCAGCCGCAACATCTTCACGCTGGAAGACCCGGTCGAATATCAGCTGCCGATGGCGCGCCAGTCACAGATCAACGTCAAGGCCGGACTGACCTTTGCCACCGGACTGCGTTCGATCCTGCGACAGGACCCGGACGTGATCCTGGTTGGCGAGATGCGCGACGCCGAGACCGCCGAACTGGCCATCCGCGCCTCCCTGACCGGGCACCTGGTATTCAGCACCATCCACACCAATGACGCCATCTCCAGCATCGCCCGAATCATGGACATCGGCATCGACCCTTTCCTGATCTCGACCACGATCGACTCGATCGTGGCCCAACGCCTGGTCCGCTCACTCTGCGAGGAGTGCAAGGAGCCGGTACCGCCGTTCAGCCCCCAATACGCCAAACTCGGCATAGATCCTGCCGTTTCCAGGCTTTACAGGGCCAAAGGGTGCCCGGCCTGCGACGGCTCCGGCTTCAAAGGACGCTCGGTCATCTACGAGATACTGAAAATCTCTCCGAGGATCCGCGAACTGATCAACATCAAGGCCAGCCTTGAGGACGTCCGCAGGCAGGCCATCAGTGAAGGATTCCGTGAAATGCACGAAATCGCACTGGAGAAGGTGCGGATGGGGATCACCACTCTCGACGAGGTCAGCCACGCCACCAGGATGAGCTTCTGATGGGTTCCTTCAACTATCGCGCCCTGGATGCCGAGTCAAAACAGCGGGAGGGCACGCTGACCGCCCGCGACAGCGCCCACCTGGAACAGCTGCTGGCCCAGCAGGGCCTGACGCTGATCGAAGCTGAAGGAGGCGGGTTCAGCGGATTTGGTGATTTTGGCAAGATGTTTCAACCCAGCCTGAACGACAAGGAGCTGCTGGACTTCACCTACCTGATCAAGCTGGTCGTTTCTTCCGGAATCCCGATCCTCCAGGGAATCGATACGTTGATGAAGAGCAATTCCAATCGCAGAATCGGCCATGCGGCGCAACTGGTGCGCCAGGGGATCGATTCCGGACTGGCCATGTCGGATGTGATGCAGTCCGCCCCCAGACTGTTTCCACCG
>JAURXC010000236.1 GCA_030654645.1 Deltaproteobacteria bacterium
ACCGGGGTGCTGGCCCGTACCGAGGGAGCGGCAAAGGTCTTGATCGCCACCGGAGCGCCGATCACCGTCAGGTTCGCAATGTTGCTGGGAATGCCGGCCGGTCCGGTCTGGTTGGACACGACCCCGCTGGCCTGGTTGGGGTGGACGCCGGTTACGTTGCCGGTGACATCGACCGTGATCGTGCATGAGGCGTTCGGAGCCATTGTGCCATTGGAAAGTGAACTTGCGGATGCCCCCGCGGCTGCGCTGACGGTGCCGCCGCAGCCGTTGACCACGTTGGGCGTGCCGGCCACCAGCATGTTGGTGAGCGGGTCGCTGAAAGCCATGCCGGTCAGGGTCATGTTGGTCGGGTTCTGGATCAGGAACGAGACGGTCGAGGTAGCTCCCGAGAGGATTGCCGCCGGAGTGAATGCTTTCAGCGTGACGGCCGGCTTGCCGACCGACAGCGTGGCGGAAGAGACGCTGCTGCTGCCGGCATTGGTTGATACTGCGGTAACAGTATTGACATAGTTTTCAGTCGCTGAGCTGGTTACATTTACACTGATCGTGCAGCTGCCTCCGGGCGGCAGCGAAGCGCCCGGGTTCATGCCGACACTTGTGCCTCCGGCGGTTCCGCCGGTCAACGTGCCGGCCGCGGCTCCGGCGGTGCAGCTGATCGAGGCGTTGGGGGTGGCGGTGTTGACCAGTCCGGACGGGTAAGGGTCGTCCAGTGTTACGCCGGTCATGGTGGCCGGATTGCTGGCCGGATTGGTGATCGTAATCGACATCGTCGATGAGCCGCCCTGGATGATCGGGTTGGGCGAGAAGGATTTGCTGACCTGGGGGGCGGCCATGACCGGAATTACCGCCGCCGCCGAACTTGCGCCGAAGGTCTGTCCCAGAGTCTGCCCCTGGTAGCTGATAGTGGCGGTATTGGTCAGGATGGTTCCGGCCGGCACACCTCCGTTGACGGTAACGTCAAAGCTGAGCGAAGTCGATTCGTTGTAGGGGAGCAGTCCGCCGTTGGCGCTGTCGGCGCCGCTTCCGAGCCGGAAGATGACCTTGGGGGCGCCGCCGGAATCGTATTCGGCCTGGTCGTCGCCGCCGGCGTCGCTTTTCAAGCCGGTGTTGGCGCCGCTGATGATCTGCAGTGAGCCTGGCTTATAGGTCGTGTAGGCCGGGATCGGGTCCGTCAGGTAGAGGTTGGTGGCGGTATCGAAACCGGTGTTCTTCATGTAGATCGTATAACGCAGTGTGTCGCCGGCGGTTATGGCTGCACCGGCGCTGCCGGCCACCTTGGCGACGGTCTTGGTGACGTTGGGGGTGATGATCGGCACATACAGATCGGTGACAAAGGTCAGGACACTGGGATAGTACTGGTCACTGGCCGTGTTCAGTGTGATCGTGGCGCTGGTGTCGCCGTTCTTGACGATGCCGTTGGGGATGTTGGTGCGGCTCAGGTCGTAGCCCAGGTTATTGGTATAGACCGGATTCCTCCCGGCCAGGTAGACCCCCTGATCGGTGATGCTGGAGTTGAAGAAGTTATTGGATGGGTGGGTGGCATCGGAAATGGTGCTGCCGTTCAGCTGCAGATAATCACCGACAAGTCCCAGATCGCCTTCGTAGGCCATCACCCCGACCCGGGTTGTGATCGGGCCGGAGAGCGGGGAGAGGAAACCGCTGACAGTGAATGTCTTGGCAGCCGGTATCACCTCCTGGCCGTCAAACACGGTCAGGTTGCGTAAGGCCAGCGAGCCGTTGCCATAGACCACCACCAGTGACCAGCCGCCAAAGGTGTTGGATGCTGAATTCCGGGACACAACATTGGCAACGGTGTAGGTGCCGTTGCCGGCTGCCTGCACCAGGCCGGTGACATCGGCGTAGCTCTGATAGCGCGTCGGGTTTGCGCCTTCGGAGTCCACCTGGCTGGCGGTGATTGACGTATAGCCGAAGGAAGATGGCGTTTGCAGCAGGCATTGTGTGCGTGTATTGTCAACGGTCGTCTGGTCGCCGCCCCAGTAGAGGCCGGCCCAGAGCACGTTGGAGCCGCTCTCCATGTTCAGGTTGGCGCTGCTGGAGCTGAAGGTGGTGCTGTCCGAGTCGATGTCGATATAGATCATCGTAAAGTTGTTATTGTTCAGCGTGCCGCCGGAGCCGTTGCGGGCACTGTCGCATAGGGTGAAATTGGTACCGGAGGTGTTATTGCAGGTCATGATCGCGTTGCCGATGATCTGGACATCACCGTTGGTGTTCTTTGTATAACGGGTCGTCAGGGCGCGGAACGCCTCGGCGTCGCTGCCGCAGCACCACGACGTCAGCACGCACAACGCGACTGCAGCCAGAAGCCTGCCGATCCTGAAAATCCCGTTCCGTTTCATACTCACCTTTGCCTCTTCTCCACCTGGAGATCCTCGAACTGCTGCAGCGGCCTGATCCCGTCCGCGCCGGAGAATGATAACTCAACCCTGCGGTTGCGGGCAAATGAAAGAATGTCGCTGCCGCGCATGAAGGGGATCGCCTTGCCGAAAGCCTTGACTGTAATCCGTGAACGTTTGATTCCGGCTGCCACCAGGTAGGTCCTGACAACCTCGGCCCGCTGCCGGGAAAGGATCCTGTTGAACAGTTCGTTGCCCCGTTCGTCGGCATGACCCCGTAGCTCCACGTTGACGGAGCCGTTGGCGCGCAGCACCGTGGCCACACGTTCGAGAACCGCCGCCGAGCGGGCGCTGATGATGTCGCGGTTGAGAGCGAAATGAATCCGGTCCGGGAGCGTGAGTCCGTCCCCGGTGGCGGCTTCCGGTTGGCCGGCGGCCGCCTTGGCGCTGTCCGCTGCTACCATGGCAGGTGTCTGGGGGGGGCAGGCCGGGCAGGCCGGACATTCGGCCGGCGTCTCTTCGCAGACGGCTTGCTCATCCTCCTGATCCCCTTCCACGGTCATGCTGATCACGGTCGTGGTTTTGTCGGCGGCAAGCTGGGTCGAACAACTTTCGATCTTGCGCCCGGCTTCTTTGGCATAGCGTTCGGCGGCCTGCAGGTATGGTTTGGCATGACGCCAGCCGAGCTGGTTGTCCTCGTGGCCGGCCCAGACCAGCTGTACCTCCAGCTGGGCCACCAGATCCTCGCCGCAGGGGAAGCCGGGATGCTTCTTCCAGTCGGCGGCTTTCTGCCACAGGTCGGCGCGGATCTTCCTGCTGGTGGGCAGGAGCGGTGTGTCCATGCTGATGTTGCTGCTCTTGGCCTCCAGCTGCACGATCAGTTGATGCGCCTGGCTGACGGTGTCTTCGATCACCTGTGTGCGATCATTCATCGTGTACTGGTCCATGGCCATATCGATCCAGGCCTGGGCCTTGGCGAAGTGGTATGTCCCGATCGGGGTGCCCAGCGTATTGACGTCGGCCAGTCTTTTCTGCAAACCGTTGATGGCTGCGATGTCGGAAGAAATAGTCTGGTCGGTGATGCGCGCCGCTTCGGGCGTAATACGGGGTGCTTCGGCCGCGTGACAGGTGGCGGCGGTTACCAGCATCGCTATCATTAAATGGATAAGTCTGAGTTTCATAGTACCGATCTCCGTGTATTGCAGGTGCAGCAGATCTCTTGTCAGCGCGGGACGTCGTTGAGGGTCTTGCCCCGCAATCCGTCCAGCAGATGCTCGTCAAATTTAAATCTCATACGCATGAAATAGCCGGGGTTGGTGTAATCCTCGCCGGACAGGTCCTTGTCGTGGAAGCCGAAATAGTTGTAGCCGGCCGAAAGCCAGAGGTTGGAGGTCATCAGGTAGCCGACCTCGTTGCCCAGCCCGTAGAGCACGCTGCTCAGTTTCTCGTTGAAAAGGGCCATGGCGTTCAGGCCCACATCCCATCGCTTCGACAGGTCATAGGTCATGCGTCCGGTCAGCATCTGTATCGCCGAGCGGGTGGAAATGCTGCCGCTCTCATCCAGCGCCAGTTTGGCGGCATAGCGTCCGCTGATCACCAGCGAACGGGCCGGCTGGAAATTGAGGCTGGCCGAGAGGATATGCACGATACGGGTGGAGGGGAGGCTCGGATCGCTGTCATCCCCTTCGTAGCGGAATTCGTACTTGGAGAGCAGGTTCCAGCGGTTGGAATCGACCGGACGGTAGGCCAGGCCGAGCTGGGAACGCTGCTGTACCCTGACGCCGGAAGCGCTGCCCTTGTTCTGGGTGTAGGAAATTATCTGTCGTCCCAGGAGCGTGATCGAGCGGTTGTATTTATGGGCCAGGCCGATGCTGCCGAGGTAACTGTCGCTGCCGGTGCCGTTGCGATACTCCAGCCGGGTGCTCCCCTTCCAGCGCTCCGAACCGGTGTACTCGACTCCGGCGCCCAGAGCGGTCGAATCGTTGGCGGTGGCGCCGCCGATGGTCGTGATGCGCTCGACATTGGTGTTCAAACGGATTCCGCTGGTCAGCTGCCAGCCGTTGCGCAGGCCGACGGCCGATTCCGAATCGCGGCCGGAAAGCGCGTCCCGCATGCGGTATTCGCTGAACAGGTGGCCGTCCTTCATGTATTCGGATTCGATTCCCAGGAGCGTGGTGTTGCGCTGCTGGCTGCCGTTCAGGGCAAACTGGCCGGACAGGCTGGAAATCAGCTCGTGCCTGGCGTACAGGCGAGTCTGCGGGGCTAACTGGTAATCGCCGCCGAAGGCGACCGTGCGCCGGTCGGAGGCCTGGATAGATTGCTCGTATTCGGCGAACAGCCCCAGTTTGGTGAAGAAGGGGAGCTGCAGGCCCAGTTTGGCGCGGATGCTGGTGTTTTCGGTCGGGGTCAGCGTGGCGCTGCCGTCGGTCTGGGAAGGGGTGGCGCTTTCCTTTGCGTAGCGGACACCCAGTTCGCCTTTGAGATAACGGGCCACCGCGTGTTCCAGATTTACGATAATCCCCTTGCGGTTGCCGAGCGTGGCGGCGTCTTCGCTGAAGATCGCTTCGGTCGTCAGCGCCGTCTTTTTGTTCAGCGTGTAGCGCGCTTTGGCGCCGACCTCCGTGCGTCCCTTGGCTATTGCGGAGGAGGGGTTGTCGAAGCCGTTCTCGGTCTGGTTGCCGTAGATGCGCAGGTTGAGGTTCTCGCCGTCGTGTCGCAGTTCGATGCGTCTTCCATCCCCCTGTCCGGAGGTCTGGCGCGTGATGCGGGCCCATTCCGCCAGCAGGTAGGTTTTCTCCGCCAGCTTGATGGTGGTGTTGACGCTGCCCATTTCCTGCCGGTCGAGCGGGTTCTCGTCGCGCAGGTAGCTGCCGCCGATTTCCAACCGCTGGTGCAGTTTCAACTGGGCATCGCCGCCGGTCACCCAGAACTCCGAACCGCCCTGGAAGGCTTCGTAGGTGGCGCGGATGTAGACCGGGTTAAGGCTGCTGTCGCGGCTGGCGAGCGGTTCCTTGAAGATGATCCGGCCGGTCAGCGCCTCGATTTCGTAATCACTGAAACGGGACATGGGCACGCTTCTGATGATCAGCGAGGGCTGGTTGCGATCGCGGGTGATGATCTCGATCTTTTCGCTGTTGGCGACAATGTCGGCAGTGCGCAGGTAATAGGGGCCGGAGACACCCAGGGCCGGAATTTCATCCACTATCTGGCGGCTCCGGTCCTGGCTGGCAAAGACGTTGGCGCTCATGAGCGAGTTCTCGTAATGTCCGCGCACGCCGGTCAGGCTGCGGTTGTAGGCCCCCAGAACCCGGGCTTCCGCCTGGGACTGGGTAGTGAAGTCGCCATACAGCAGGTAGGAGCGGTTCTTGTCGATTCTGACGTAGAACTTTCCGGTTGACTGGGCGTCAAAGCCGCGGATCGAGGAATCGCCGTAGACCGGGTAGAACTCGTCCGGGTTGATGTCGCGGAAGAGCTTCTCGCGGGTATCCTTGTCCGAATCATAGGAAACGGTCAGCAGGTAATCCCCCTTGATCTTGCCTTTCAGGAAGAAGGCCGCCCGGCCGGCGGCGCTGATGCGTTTGTCGTCGCTGCTGGTCGAGATGGCCTGCAGCTCCTGCTCAAAGCCGTCCTGGCTGCGGGCCGGGGTGATGGCGCCCGGATCCATGCGGCGGAAATTGAGGGTACCCTCGATCACGCCGACCGCTATCAGCGGCCTCAGGTCGGGGATGAACGAGATCGTCTGCTGGACTTTGATGCTGCCGGAGCTGACCCGTATCGTGGCAATGCCAGGTTCCGCAGGCGCGAACAGCTTCAGGTCGGCCTGGCCCCCTTCGATAAACAGCTGCAGCCCAGGTTCCTGCTCGGAGAGATCTCTGGCCTCCCAGCGTCCCAGGCTGGACTCGACGGTC
>JAURXC010000245.1 GCA_030654645.1 Deltaproteobacteria bacterium
ATGGAGTGCTCGATCGAGAACGCCATGATCCTGATCCACGACAAGAAAATCTCCAACATGAAGGACCTGCTCCCGGTTCTGGAGATGAGCGCAAAATCAGGCCGTCCGCTGTTGATCATCGCCGAGGACATCGAAGGCGAAGCGCTGGCAACCCTGGTTGTCAACAAACTGCGCGGCGTGCTGAATGTTTGCGCCGTCAAGGCTCCCGGCTTCGGCGACCGTCGCAAGGCAATGCTGGAAGACATCGCGATCCTGACCGGCGGCCAGGTTATCTCGGAAGAGGTCGGCTTCAAACTGGAGCAGACCACCATCGACATGCTGGGCCAGGCCAAACGCATCACCATCGACAAGGACAACACCACCATCATCGACGGAAACGGCGTTGAGGAAGCTATCCAGGGCCGCGTCAAGATGATCCGTGCCCAGGCTGAAGAAACCAGCAGCGATTACGACAAGGAAAAACTCCAGGAGCGTCTGGCCAAACTGGTTGGCGGCGTAGCCGTAATCAAAGTCGGCGCTGCTACAGAAGTTGAAATGAAAGAGAAAAAAGCCCGCGTTGAAGACGCACTGCACGCAACCCGCGCAGCTGTTGACGAGGGCATCGTCCCCGGCGGCGGCGTGGCTTACATCCGCGCCTTGTCTGCTCTGGACGCACTTGACCTGGTAAGCGAGCAGCAGTTCGGCGTCAAGGTCATCAAGACTTCACTTGAGGCACCGATCCGCCAGATCGCAGAAAACGCCGGCATCGATGCTTCGATAGTTGTCGACAAGGTCAGAAACGGCAAGGATGCATTCGGCTATGACGCAGCTGCCGATGAGTATGTCGATATGATCGAGGCCGGCATCATCGATCCGACCAAGGTTTCCCGCAGCGCGCTGCAGAACGCAGCCTCCATCGCCGGTCTGATGCTGACCACCGAGGCGCTGATCGCCGAAAAGCCGAAGGATGACGGCGGCATGGGCGGCGGTATGCCTGGCGGCATGGGCGGCATGGGCGGAATGGGTGGCATGGGCGGAATGATGTAAGAAGATAACGCCGCTTTTGTGACGTTATCAGCATCAACGCTGAAATAAGAAAGGCCGGGAGCGAAAGCTTCCGGCCTTTTGTTTTTTGTTATTGGTGGGCATGGTTGGGATCGAACCAACGACCTGCCGATTAAGAGTCGGCTGCTCTACCATCTAAGCTACATGCCCTGCTGCACTCGAACAATATGAGAGTTATTTAAGCATAAGTCAAATTAGTATATTGAATCATTACTGTTCATTCCATCGTTATTATGTATAGCACTCAGATTCGACCGGTCTGTTATCAAATTCCCTGATCGGGCTGTCGTGATTCTTTCTGTTGCCAGTGATGGTGGCAGGAGCTATTATCAGGCTAAACAGGGAGGATACTAATATGGAACTGATCGGCAACGCTCTGACAATGAGTGATCTGGTGGCTTATAATGAAGGTTCGGTGGTCAGCAAAACGCTGATCGACAAGAAGATCGGAACAGTTACGTTATTTTCATTCGGCGCCGGACAGGGATTGAGCGAACACACCGTGCCCTATGACGCCTTTGTGCAAATTGTGGACGGCGAGGCGGAAGTGACGATCAATGGCGAGCCGCATACCGTTGCCGCCGGGCAGATGATCATCATGCCGGCCAACATCCCCCACGAATTGAAAGCGGTCAAGCAGTTCAAGATGCTGCTGGTCATGATAAGGGCCTGAGACATGTCCGATAAGACCGCGGTGCTGCTGCTCCAGATGGGGGGGCCTGATTCGCTGGACGCCATCCAGCCCTTTCTCTATAACCTCTTCTCAGATCGCGATATTATCCGCATCGGGCCGGCTTTTCTGCAGCCAGCGATTGCTCGATTCATTTCGCGCCGCCGCTCGAAGAAAGTAGCGGAATATTACAAGAAGATCGGCGGAAAATCGCCGATCCGGGAACTGACCCAACAACAGGCCACCGAACTGCAAAAGGTACTGGGAGACAACTATCGCTGTTTTGTGGCGATGCGTTACTGGAAACCGTTTACCGCCGAGGCATTGGCAGCGATCAGCCGGGAGGGTATCACCAGGGTCATCGCGCTGTCGCTCTATCCGCACTACTCCCGCGCCACGGTCGGCTCCAGCATCAACGAACTGGAGCGGGCGCTGGTTCAGACTGGCACTAAACTCGATCTGAGATACATTCGAAATTTCTACGACCATCCGCTCTATATATCGGCCCTGTCCGAAAAAATCGAACAGGGCTTGGCAGGTTTCGGCGACCGTGGCAAGGTGCAGCTGGTGTTCTCGGCCCACGGCCTGCCGCAGTCGTTCATAGACTCCGGCGACCCCTACCTCGACCATATCCGGACCACTGTCAGGCTGACCATGGAGCGCTTCGGCGGCATCTCGCACCACCTGGCATTCCAGTCCCGCGCCGGCCCGGTCAAGTGGCTGGAACCATCAACTGAACATAAAATCTCTGAACTGGCCTCCGCCGGCTGCAAACAGCTGCTGATGGTGCCGCTCTCCTTTGTGTCAGACCATATCGAAACCCTCTACGAAATTGACATCCAGTACCGGGAAGAAGCGACTGCTCTGGGCATCGTTGATTTCCGGCGCACGGAAGCGCTCAACAGCTCTCCGGCCTTCATCTCCTGCCTGGCGGAACTGGTACGAACGGTGAAGTAAACAAGTTTCTTCACATTTGTTCACAATTCCATCACAACTGCTTCTCAATTATTCGATATGCTGCAATCATTCAAAAATTACAGGGGAGGAAGTATCCATGAAAAAGATCACGGCAACACTGACGGCAATAGCGCTGGCACTGGTCATCGCAGGCACGGCCCAGGCCGGCAGACACAGGGGCGGCATGAACAGCGGCTGCGGCGACTGTGCCCAATCCGGAGCGCAGACCGAACAGCAGCGGACCTTTCACCAGAACACGATCGACCTGCGTCAGGATATGATGCTGAAACGCTTTGAAGTCCAGCGAGAGAACCTCAAGGCAACACCTGACAACGCCAAGATCACGACGCTGAAAGCGGAAATCAAGGGCATCCAGGCCAAAATCAACGAAATCAGAATCCAGAGCGGGATGCCTGACAGGGGCTTACGCGACGGAGAATGCCTGCAAAAGGACGGCAAGGGGCGCAACTGCGGCAACGGCCAGCCCGGAGACTGTTTCGGCCCCTGTAACAACAGGTGATCTATTGATGTTCCACCCAGGCGGCCTGCGAGGACCTTAAATCCCGCAAGCCGCCGGCATTCCGCGAGAGTTTTATGATCCGTTTTTTTTTCATAATATCGGCATTGTTGGTCAGCTTCGCCTGCGTCAACGGCAGCCATGCCGCTGACGCCGAGAACAACTGCGCCAAGGATCGTGAATGGTGCCGCAACAGGGGCGGTGAATGCCGGCCGGACCATCAGAGACGCTGCGGCAAGCGCAAGGGGGACTGGTATGGCGCCCGCCGCGAAGTTCGCTCCGCCGAGGACGCCATCAGGCTGTTCAGCGCTTATTTTTCCGGCCAGGAAGTGACAATCTCGGACATCATTGAAAGACCGTGGCGCTTTGAAGCCGACGTGAAAAACAATTCCGGAGCGATCATTGATCGTGTTATCATCGACAAACGTTCCGGACGTATCCGTTCCATATACTGACAACCGGCCTGACCGATCCTCCCGAGGGCTTTACAAGTGCTGCCACCAGTCCTGATTGTTGAAGATGACCAGAAACTCGCCAGAATTGTCCGGGCCTACCTGGAAGGGGCCGACTTCCGGGTTACACACGCATCGTCGGTGGCCGAAACGCTCTGCAAGCTGGATGAGGAAGCGCCGCTGGCGGTGATCCTGGACCTGGGACTCCCGGATGGCGCTGGTGAGGAGCTCTGCCAGGACATCAAGGCGCTGGGGGACATACCGGTGATCATGCTGACGGCAAAGTCGGCCGAAGAAGAACGCATCGCCGGATTTGCGCTGGGGGCCGATGATTATGTGGTCAAACCGGCCAGTCCGCGCGAGCTGGTATATCGCCTGAAAGCGGTCCTAAAACGCTATGACGGCACGGCAACTTCATCGCAGCCGCTCTCTTTCAACAACGGCGCGCTGATCCTGGACAGCAGGCGGCACGAAATCAGTAAATCCGGCCAGGCGCTGACCATCACTCCCACCGAGTTCAAACTGCTCTTCACCCTGGCATCCGCTCCCCATCGCACATTTACCCGCGACGAACTGGTTTCCAAAGCGCTCGGCTATCACTTTGAAGGATACGAGCGGAGCATCGACGCCCACATCAAGAACCTGCGCCAGAAGATCGAAGATGAGCCCCGCCGCCCGGAGTACCTGAAAACAGTTTACGGGGTCGGCTACCTTTTCTGCGGGGAGCGTGATGCGCTGTAATCTGCGCTGCAAGTTCCTGATCCTGTTCCTGGCGGTGGTGGCGGTTGCGCTGTCGGCCGCGGTACTTTTGCGCGGCTTCATCATCAGCGATTTCAAACGCTATATGGACGGCGAATCCCAGGACCGGATCCAACGGGTAATTGCCCAGTTGGAAGGGAGCTATGACGCCAACGGCTCCTGGAAAAAGGACGCAATGGTAATCGATCTGGCCTGGGGGCTGCAGATGGGAGTCGAGGCCCGCATTTTCAACAACAGCGGAACCATGTTGCTTGACACCAGCCATGCGATTGACCTGCTTACTCCGCTGATGCGCAAACGGGTTCTGGAAGTAAGCGATTATTATCCTGATTCGGTGAGCGGAGAATATGTCCCCTACCCGCTGTTTCTGAAAGGGGGCGAAATCGGGCGACTGGATGTACGCTTGCTGAATCCCTTGAAGGAAGATTATTTCATCAGGTCATCCAACCGCTTTCTGGCAGCATCCCTGGCACTGCTGGGACTGGCTGCCATAGCCATCAGCCTGATGGCCTCCCAGAGGCTGGCAAAACCGGTACTCGAACTGGCGGACGCCGCCGGCGACATCGCCGATGGCAATCTTGGCCGGCGTGTTGCCGTTCCGGGGAGTGACGAAATCGGGAGACTGGCCGAGAGTTTCAATCGCATGGCCGAGTCCCTGGAAGCACAGGAGAAGCTGCGGAGGCGGTTGATCTCCGGGGCGGCGCATGAACTGCGCACGCCGCTGGCAATCATCTCCGGTGAGCTGGAAGGTATGATCGACGGCGTGTTACCAACAAGTCGCGAAGAGCTGCAGTCGATGCACGACGAAGCGGCACGCCTGACGGCGATCCTGAACGGCCTTGACGAATTGACCAGGGCCGAATCAAGCGCATTGAACCTGCGCTACGAACAAATCGGTCTCAAGGCTTTCCTGGCGGCGATTACCGGTCGGTTTGAACGGATGTTTTCAGACAAAAAAGCCGAAATCCTGCTGGACTGCCCCGACAATCTGCTACTGAAAGCCGATCCGGACCGGCTGAGCCAGATCGTAATCAACTTGGTCACCAATGCACTCAAGGCGATTGATATCGGCGGACGGGTTTCGATCAACGCCTTTACGCGGGAACGCGGCGTCTGCCTGGAAGTTGCGGATAACGGCTGCGGCATTGATCCGCAGGAGATACCATACATCTTCGAGCGTTTTCACAAGGGGCGCGGAGACGGCCTCGGACTGGGACTGGCCATCGTCAAGGAACTGGTGGCAGCCCATAATGCTACAATTGCCGTGCGCAGCAGCGCCGAAGGCGGCACAACCTTTTCTATGGATTTCCCCTGATAAGCCTTGTTGAGAGCATGAGCGGGCTCACGGTATTGATTTCAGGGGCATCTTCCCGTATAGTCAGGCACATTAATCACATCCGGAGGTAGTCATGCTGAAAAAAATGTTGGGCGCTATCGCTGTTGTTTGCATGCTGGCTGGTTTTGCATGCGCCGAAGTTAAAAAGAATCCGGTCGTGGTGATGGAAACCAGTCTGGGTAACATCAAAATAGAGCTTTTTGAGAAAGCCGCGCCGATCAGCGTCAAGAACTTCCTCGAATATGCCGCCGCCGGTTTTTACAACGAAACCATCTTCCACCGCGTCATTCCCGGTTTCATGGCCCAGGGGGGCGGGTTCACCGCCGATCGTA
>JAURXC010000257.1 GCA_030654645.1 Deltaproteobacteria bacterium
TCCGGGCCGCTCCGGAACTGATGATGCATAAAAAAGAGGGTGGATAATACCACGTTAAAACAGTAGCAGAATCCACCCGTCAACTGTAATCAGAAACTGTCAGGTTCCATGAACTATTTTTTGTCCTTCATTTTAGTTTTCTTTGCCTCCGTAGTCTTGTCCGCTTCCTTGACTTCTTTTTTGTCCTTGGTTTTAGGCTCTTTCGAAGAGGTTGCGGATTCTTTTTCCCTTATTCCCAAATGTTTTTCGAGACCGGAAATCTCAGCGCCACCACTTTTTCGGTATTTCTGATACGCGGCGGCAATTTCCCTGTGTGCTTTCGAAACGCTTTCCAATCTGGTGACCAGGGTGCTGATAGCTTGAAAGTCCTCCGCCAATGCTGTAACGTTTTTTTCCTTTTTGCCCATTTTTGCCTCCTTATGTAGGTGTGTGCAACAACAAATCGCTCGGACAAACCATGTGAATCGCGCCGGTCATACTCTAAGGGAACAAACTTCCGGAGATTAAGGAAACTACCATTTATTTAAGTGGTTAAATGTTACGATTGTGTAAACTTTTATTCATTTGTGTGACGGCCTCGACGTCAAAGGCAGGATTCAGCTGACCAGAAAACAAGCCGTCCATGTTCATCCCGCCCCGTGTCGAGATTCCACTCGTCGAACTTGAACTGATATGCCTCATCGACAGCGAAGACCGTTTGCGCTACCAGTCCCCACACATCCTCGACATTCCTGGCAGCACTGTTGAAAATATCATCGTAATGCAGGCAGTGAGTTTTTTCTGATGGTATCATCTGTTCTTCGATAAACTGCTTGTCAACTATTTCGAATGCCGGATAGGCCAACTCCATCTTGGCGGCTATGGCGCCGGCCAGCGGAAAAAGCCGCATCGAATCGGTTCCATATCCGTCAACCACGGCAACAAATTCCCGGTGCCATGCCGCACAGTCAGGCGGATAAATGGCCGACAGCTCGGGATAGACGTCTTCCAGCATACCTTGCCAGAGCGAGACGATATCACGGTCAAGCCGGGTTCTGTCATTGGCATCGCCGCACTGTGCAACGGTCAGCGCAAATTTGTCCGACGCCCCGATCTCTCCCAGGTTCATCCTGCGGTAGATGTGGCTGTCCTGGTTCATCTCGCAGATACGATGCTGACGCTGGTTCTCGGCATACACTCCCACCCTGGCCTCTACAACGGGATGAATGGTCACATCGGTCACCACATGGGCGCAATACCCCAAAAGCCACGCCAGCTGCTTGGCACGCACGATTCCTTTCGAGTATATGACACGCCTGATACCGCTTGCAATCATCTCGCAGGCCCGGAAGCAGTGCATCGCCTCGGCCCATTCCACGGCGTTTCCACCTGCAAGATTGGGATAATCCGGACTGACGGCGCCCAATACACAAAAGTGGAAGCAGGTCACCAGCGAGTCATGACAAGCGGATGAAGGCGTGAAGATCGGCCCCGGCCTGTCTGGCCGCAAGAGTTCATACAATAATGTTATGTGCGCATAGGGACCGGGCATGTCATGTCAATTCCAGATCAAGGCTCTGAAACTGGATATACCTCCCTGTTTTTTGGATATACGGGCCGGGCAGTTTCATATCCCGGATACACGGTCCTTGTTTCCGGAGGCAACAGCCATAAATACCCAGTAAGCAAGCATGGCGGCCGGAAGAGCCGTCACAAACCAGGCCGTCAGAGACTTGAGAGTGATCCAGCCAAATAGATTCAATGAAGAGAGAGCGGGACTCCGCATCAGCGAGGAAAGCATGCGGGGCGGCAGTTGCGGTCCCCAGGGAAACAGCCATGATCCAAGTTTGAAAAACGGGACCAGCAGTGCCAACTGGAGCGGATAAAGCAGATAGTTGACCGACTGCAACGCCACATGGTTGAGTCTGAAGATATGAGCCAACATGATGCAGATCAGCGTCGTACCCCACAAAAGCGGCATGACTCCGAGGGCGGCGCCCAAACAAAGCGTCAGGGCGAGTTTTTGTGGAGTCAGCCCGCATGACATGACATAGCGCAATCTTTTCACGGCAGGAGCGGTAAGCCGTCTCCATATGCACATTAAGCGCCCCGCCTCCGGCACATCAGATCCGGTCACGGTGCACATGGAAACTGAGCGTGGCGCCGGTTACCGTGCTGCGCCCGGTGTACAGAAAGATCATCACCCAGATGCCCTGCAGGAACAGGATCAGCGCCGGGCTCCACAGGCTTCTCAGTCCGGCCGTGAGATCCGGCGTCACTGTCGGCTCGCTGGCCAGAAACCAGGCTGCTGCAACGGCATACACTACTCCGACGATCCCCATGATTTGATAGGCGGAAATTTTACCTTCCCCGCGATAGTCGGCGCGCAGGGTTTCGGAAAATGAACGCCAGCCCTGGGTGGCGATGGTGGCCAGCAGGAAAGCGCCCACGGGTTGAGACGAGAGAAACATCCCGGCCGCAACCAGGCCGCAGACTGTGTAGAAAACCGCCGTGACAGCCTGGATCGGAATCACCTCGATCGCCTCCAGCCCTCCGGCATAGGCGATCTTTTTGGTGCTGCCGGAAAAAACAAAGCCGCGGCCGGCAAACAACCGCCGGAGCAGCTCAGAACTGGACGAGAGCGGCTTGCCATAACAGCAGCCGAAACTGATGCAGGCCAGCCGTCCCAGGCCTTCGCCGAAAGCATAGGCAATGGCAATGGCTGCATAGGCTGAAATGACGGGAATATGGAATGACAGCGCTTCACCGGCGATGCGGTTGACCAGCGTTATCACGAAAGGTGTGATCAAAATACCGACGAAGACCGCCCCGCCGACCGTAAAGGTGTCGGTCTTCTTTTCCACAATCCTTGCAACCAGCCGCGAGGCCGGCACGCAGCAGCAGAGCATGGCGGCCGCCAGGATGGCCGTTCCCAGCGGAGGCACTCCGACCGCCCCCATCAGCGCCAGCAGCACCGCCACCGCGACCAGATAGGCATTGGCGCTGAGCAACCCGTACCAGGTGAAGTTGATGCCCTTCCATACTCCCTGTTCCGTCCTGGATGACGGCACCGAAGCGACTATCTGCCACTTTTCGCCGGGCAGCACCTTGAACCCCCACCAAAAATAGGCTGTCAAAAATATAATGGCGGTACATAGTGTCATAATGACTATCATCTGGCATCCCCCCCAGCCGGAAAATCAGAACCAAAATCTTTAGTGTCACGCAACGACGCAACGTTTACAGGCATAAGAGAAATCAAGCTAAAATCGAAAATTATTCACTCGAATCCAATTATCAGCATAACCGTTTAAAAGCATTTCGTTGCGTCGTTGCGTCGTCGCGTGAGTCATGTTTTGCCCGAACCATGCGTTCAGTTAGAGTCTTATCGCGCCCGGCCGAGCAGCGACCTGACCCGGATATCGGTCTCCACCAGCGGCTTCTGAAACCCATGGGTGAAGCGGCTCGACACACCGGCCTGGCTCATGTTGTCCAGAATATCCCCGGCGAAATCGATACGCCCCTCCTGAAATATCAGAATGTCGGTACTGCTGCCCGGCCGGTAGAGACTCTTGGGCTGCCCCTTGCGCAGGAACATCCCCATTTCAATCGGCTGCGGGGCGTCATATCCTTCCGTGCTGTAAGCCTGGACGATATCTCCGATCATCAACGCCACCACTTCGATCATCGCCACCAGTCCTATGCAGGTTCCCCCCTGCACATCGGTGTCAATTATCGTTACCACCCGCTTGTTCTTGGAATAGGGAGTAGCGACAGTAACCACTGCGCCAGGGTTGCAGGAGTGGTATTCGCCGTCGATGGAATAGAAATCGATCACTTCACCCGATACCGGCACATGATTGTAATGGTACTTGTCGGGGGTCAGCCGGAACACCGCAAAATCACCGCCGGTGAAGGCATGGCGCCATACGTTGCTGTCGTGGCCGAGCAGTTCCTCGAACGAGAAAAATTTATCCTTCAGAAAGATCAGCGAGGTTTCATGGAACGATCCAACCAACACCCGCGCATCGGCCGGTGATACGACCGTATTGGTATCGGACGGCATGGGACGACATTCATCGTAGCGAATCCTGCGTTCGAAAATCTTGCGGGGCGTATCCAGCTGTTCGGGCGGGTCGAGGCACTCGGACAGATCAATGCCGCAACCGGCCAGAAAAGCACGTTTGGACAGTACCGGGCGGTCAAAGTTGACCAATCCGAGAATATGTGAAGACCAGCTGCTGGTAAGGAGCCTGAACAGGGCCGCATTGTTCTCGCGCACGCCGTGGTAGAGCAGCCTGACCATGCGGTCACCCAACAGCTGTTCGGTCACGACCCTGCCGCTATCCCGCTCGATATACTGGTGCTGCATCATCCGGATCGCTCCTTTGATTATCTGATGTGTTTACAGCTGTTGCCTGATCGTGAAAAACCTTGAACAACACCAGGTTCATCAGGCGCTGCAGGGTTGGAATGTCGGCCCGTTCATTCAGCACATCCTCTTTGGCGGACTCGACAAAGCGCCCGGCATCATGTCCCTGGAGAACGACCCGCAGGGCCTTGCGCTGCATTTCATCCAGCCGGCTCTGTTCCCGGTCAAGCAGGCCGAAATCGTGGGCCAGAAACCCGAAGGCCTCATCCAGATGGCTCTTCCTGAGGGTGGTGCGATAGTAACGTTCTGCGCCGGCATTGAATTCGCGGGCATTGACACGCAGCGGCGACGATGCGTTCACCTCGTCGAGAATGCCGCTGGTCAAGCGCCCCGCGGCGGAATGCAGGTCAGGCTTATTGATCCTCATTTCCAGATCGCTCAGAGTATCGTGCAGCCCCATCAGTTCGATCAGATCGGCTGCATCCTCGCGGAGCAGTTGCACCAGCGCCCGGCGATACTCGTGGATCTGCACCCGCAGATAGCCGGGATAGCGGCGGCTGGGCCGGATGCCGGCGGTTTTCTTGAGGATCTTTTCCAGAAAGGAGTTGGCGCTGTTCTTGTGCACAAAAAATGTCGGGATACCGATCGACGCTCCGAAGAAAATCTGCCGCCGCTCGCTCTCCAGCGAGGGAGCGTCCGGAATATGGGCATGGGTCGTGCCGAGCGCCATGTATTTGTAGGCCAGCGCCGTGATCAGGGTCTGCAGGTCCGCGGCCCGCCCCATATCGTCCCCGAAGTTTTCGAAGAGGCTGTAATAACGCCCCTCGAAGCCGGAAAATCCCATTTTGACGAATTCGCGCTGTTTGTAGAGCAGGTAGACCGACATCTGTTCATCGAACACCCCCATGTCGGCCAGGTCGCGGCGCAGGCGGTCGCTGTTGCCGGCCTTCCCGTTCAAGCCGGGGCTGCGCTCGGTGGACAGGAGACAGACCAGGTAATCGATCAAGCGATAGTCGGGCACAAAATCACCCTTGAGCCGGAATGCGGAGCTGGCCAGGCTGTCCAGTGCCTGCGGTCCGAAGGGGGTCAACGGCTGGCCGAAAACCGAAAGATCGGCCTTTTTTTTCCAGCGACGCCAGATCATCCTCAGATGGGTATAGTCAAGTTCGTGCGACAGGAATCCGAGCGCCTTTTCGGGATGAAAATCGGTGAAAGCCAGACGGTAGGGAGCAGCGCTGTAGGTGCCGACAAAGAGCGGCAGGAAATGTTCGCTGATCTTGATCGCCAGGTCGCCGAAATGTTTTTCGTGGAGCGCGCCGAAGCCGGAACCGCCGTCGGCCAGCGCCCGGGTCAGACGGCGGCTGCCGATGCTGATATGGGTGCCGTTGTTGGCCAAACTGACATTGGAGAGATTGGGCAGCACCACCAGGTTGGTCTGGATGATGCCGGCATCGCGCAGTTTGGCCACCGCGTTGAGCTGGCTGCGGGACAACACCTGGTGGCAGAGATGCATGTAGCGGAATTTTTCCTCGCCACGGTCCCACCCGGAAAGACAGGGGCTCATGAACAGGTCGCGGTAGAAACTGTCCGAGACATGTTCGTTCAGCTCCTTCTGCCGGACCGGCGGATGGGGAGCGAAATAGGTCATGGCCTGCTGGCCGCGTTCGGAGATGCCGAAGGCCTGATTGGCGTACATCAGCAGCAGCTGGGTCATCAGGAAGCGGATCGCAGTTTCTGCCGCAATCGCCCTGCCCATGCCGCTTTTGGGTGAAAAGGATACGACATTGAACGAAAAGGTTTCCGGAGAGGTGTTGTCGTTCAGGTAGTGCTCCATCAGGCGGACACCGGTCTGGCGGATCAGTTCCGGCAGTATCTGCTGGGAGCCGATCAGGTCGGCCAGGGCCAGCTTGATCAGGTAGCTGATCGGCAGCCGCAGCATCTCCTCTCCGCAGGAGTCACGGAACGAAAATCGGCCGAAATCGGAGCGTGCGCCGGCCGCCGGGTTCTTCTTATCCGCCAGCAGATCCTTTTCCAGCACGCTCAAGGCAAAACGGGAAAGGTTGCGGCGGGGAAAACGCACCCAGCTGTTTTCCCATATCCGTGAAGGATTGTCCGCCAGGAAACGCTCCAGATCGGCCACGGCCCGGCGTGGCGCTTCGCCGGAGGCAGCCCGCTTCATCATGTTGGCAAAGAAATTGGACTGTTCGATAATCAGCGGCAGGTCCACATCCTCTTTTGCTCCGCAAACCACGGCCTGGAGTTCGCTTTCCGACCCGGCGGTCACATCGTTCGACGAAAAGGGCAACGTGGCCGCCAGCTCGTCCCGTGATGCAAAGGAGACCCCCAGTCGGGAGAAAATCTTGCGGGCGTTTATCGGTGCGAGTTCCACTTCGGACTCGTGTTCTCTAACCATGAACACCCCCTCCCGGAGATGATTTGGATCGGAGGTCAGCCGCCGACCTGGACATCTCGGGGGCAGCTGAATTATATATTTCGAAGTTCAGGGAAAGCGGGGGCACGAAAAGGTGTGGGCAGGTTCTTTGGAATGCGGGACTGAATATCGATGAACTGTAGGGGCTGATCATATGCCCTGATCATATAACAGTATTGTGTCGGCTGTGTTCGCGGTGTGTAAAAGATGTGTTACTTTTTTCGCAACGGGGTCCCCACGGCGTGGGGAACTCCAATATCCGGAACCCACGGAGTTTTGGGCGGAATCAACGCAGCTTTCAATGGCGCCGTCACTATCAGGCGGCTTTGCGATTGTTTGGCTGCGCTTTCATTTCTTTGCGTAGGATTGCATTCAAGCGGCTTTGATAGCCTTTGCCGCCTTGCTTTAGCCAGTGAAGCACATCGGAGTCGAGCCGGACGGTGACGGTTTCTTTTATTGGCCGGTAGAATTTCCCGACTTCAAATCCGCTGAAATCGGTGATTTCCGGAATGTCGGATGTGTCTATGTCCCTGTCTGGCGTTGCCGCCAGTTTGCGTAATTCATCACGTTGTTCTTCTGTTAATTTCAGTATTCCCTTTATCCTGACGATGTTTTCAGAAGGTTCCGTTTTCATAGTGCTTCCTTTCGTGCGGTGTGACTTGTCGTGCTGATATTATACGAACAACAATATCAGCGCCTTCCTGATAGGTGTGGGCCACAAACAGCAGCAACATCCCGCCTTCTGCATGGCCGATGGTTTGCCAGTGATCTTCACTTTCGAGCCTGCTTGCGGATAGACAGTCTTCAAATACCGTTGAGGCCATTTCAAAGCTGATGCCATGCTTTGCCTTATTGATTCGGTTCTTGTTTTCATCCCATTCAAGGATCATAGTTTCCTTTTACCAAGTATTTACAAAAACGTAAATACAATAATTTATCCACAAACAAAGCAGCATTACGCCCTTGTGATTTTACCAACATTTCATGATTTCATGCCGCACAGTTGGCGCTCGGCTTAAACCAGCTCATCCGGCCTCCGGTGTCTTCCGGATCGGAAATACCAGCCGGCTTTGAAACTGATGCCTGCTGGCCTTTGTGGGTGAATCGGCCGATTTCGCTCCTCAGTTCAATCGATATTCCGGCCAGGGCATCCGATTCTGATGCGATTGCCGAAGCAGACTTGACCGTCTCCTCAGAGACATGTTCGATTACCAATATGTCCGAGCTGATCTGGCCGGCGGTTGCGGAGAGTTCCACCGTGGCGGTGGCAATCTCGCTGGCCATCTCTTGCAGGGATGTCACGCTTTCCACGATCCGGTGCAATGAATCCCCCGCCTGTCCGGAATGTTCGACACCCAGCCTGACACGTTCCAGGCTCCTGTTCATCGCGGTCATTGCTTGAGCGGCATCGGCCTGGATGGCCTTGACACGTTCAGTAATCCCCACGGTCGCCTCTGAAGTGCTGGTGGCCAGTTTACGCACCTCATCGGCAACCACCGCGAATCCGCGGCCATAATCCCCGGCCCGGGCCGCCTCGATGGCGGCGTTGAGCGCCAGCAGGTTGGTCTGGTCGGTGATCTCGATAATGACATCGACGATCTCGCCCACCTGTTGAGAGCGCTGATTAAGTACCTGCATCACCGCGGTGGATTCCTGCACCGCCCGGGCGATCTCCTGTACCTCCAGACCGGCCTGGCTGACGACATCGGCGCCGCAAGCAGCCAGTTGACGGGCTTCAGTGGCAGACTGCGCAATCCTGGAGGTATTTCGGGATACCATCGAAATAGTCTGGGACATTTCAATCGCCGCAGCGGCGACCTGAGCGACACCGGTCAATTGCTCCCGGGATTTTGAGTGGATCGCCTGGGCGGTCCGGGTCAGTCCATGGGAAGTCCCGGTAAGTTTAGCGGATGATTCTGATACCTTGGCCAGGATTCTGGAAAATGAGTCGAGCAGTTTGTTGAAGGCATTGATCGTCACGGCAAATTCGTCATCGTTCCTGATCTCGGCCGTCCTGGTAAAATCGCCGGTTTCGGCAATGATCACGATGGAGCCGTTCAGCCGCGCAAGCGAGCGGACGATGCAGACGGTCGTTGTTATGGTCAGCAGCAGAACCAGGATAATGATTGCCAACGAGATTCCGATCAGCAGCTTTTTGAACAGGTCTACCCGTTGTGTGACCACCGTAACGAATTTCTGCTGTTCCTGAGCGGTCGACTGCACGTTGGCTTCGCTCTTTAGCCCCTGTTCCAGGGCAACCTGCTTGACTTTTTTCACGGAACTGTCCACCAGCGCCATGCTTTCCAGCACCTGGCGCTGAGAAGCGCTTATGGTTCGCAAGGAGCCGCCGGCGCTGGCAACCGCGCTATTGATGGCCGCAACCGTATCGTCGACAAATCCGGAACTCTTGATCTCCTTGATCCTCCCGCCGGCCTGCGACATATTGCGGGAAATGCGGGCCTGAATCGACTGCACCTCCGCGGTGGCCTTGTCCAGTTCGGCCGGGGTCTCGCTGAGCATTATCATGCGCGCCTTGGCATCGAGAAGCTTGGCATCTACACCGATGGCATAGACGACATCATTTATGGCGTTGATCTTCTTGTTCAGCTCAATGTCATGCTCAACTTCATTACGGAAGTTTTGTACATTGACCAGCAGTTCGGGCACGGCGCTCTTGTCACTTATGGTTTCATTCAGAGTCCTGGTGGCGGTGGACGCCCGTCGTGACGCGCTGATTACCAGACCGGAGATGATCTCCTTCAGATCGGCCAGCGATTTGTCGATGCGAACCATGGCCCCGTTGACTTTGGAGGCCTCTTCCTTGAACACGGCCATGCTCCTGAACTTTTCATCGGTGGCTTTCAACACCTGGTCATGCAGACCGGAAAAAATCCCGATGTCCATCGATGTATTCTTCAGGCCAACAATTTCACCGTTGATCCGCTCAAGATTTTTCCGGCTGCGGGAAATTGAGGTTGAAATCTGTTTGACATCTTGCGGGTCGTGTGCCAGGCCGAGCTGCAAAAGATCAGCCGAGAGTTTTTCAATCGCCTGCTGAAACTGGACTGTTTTGACCTGTAGCGGAGTTGATTGTGAGGTCAGCAGAGTGATCTTTTCCTTGACCATCAGGATCGTCATCAGACTGAATACGGCGATGCCAATGATACCAAGGATGCTGATGGTGGAGCTGAGGTAGAGCCTGGTTTTGATTTTCATTGCCTGTCCTTCTTTACGGTTTTAATTAAAGCATACCATATCGATGTTACAGGCATGTTTCACATGTGAAAATTTATCGTAAAACCGTAGATTCCTTCTGCCTGATATCGGATTTGTGGATATACGGCTGATACGGTTGCGACAGGTAACCGCAGATTATGCAGCGCATGCCCTGCACAACACCGAAATCGACTATGATCTCATGTTTCATGACACCAATCTTGGCTTTGCATTTTGGACACCCCATACCAACCTCCCTTGAAATCGGATAGATTTAAACCGCGGCGCAATATTCACTCGGATCATAGTCACTGTCGATTTCGGATTTCCTGTCATCGCAGTAATTCTTTCCAAGATCATGGTGCAACTGAACAACAGCCTTGAATGCCGTAATAATCGAGTCTTTTGCAGCCTTGTCGCCGCATTGATCGTAGGCGGCCTTCAAGGAGACGATAGCCGTCTGGGTAAGCAGGTTGAATTTCAGCTGTGAAATATCCATTTCGTGTTCCTTTCTGAATTATGGAGCTACATTGCACACAAAAATATAATCTCCTTTGTTATGTTGCTACTCCGGTAGCACAAGAATCTCATCCCTGCCTGATGGCCATCTTACGTTCTGCCGGTAACAGTCGGTAGATCCAGTCATTCAGCGAGCTTTATGGAAACCTCATGCAATCGCCTCGGTACGACAACGAAATCATAACAAATCTCCGGTTACAGCGATGTGCCGTGTTGGCAAAATGTTAGTAACAGCACTGGGACCGTCAGCTGAAATTGTCATGTACATGGGTCGTTCCGGACATGCCGAAAGCTTGACAAAGGCAGCGAGGACCGAGGTTCCGAGGCGTACATTCCAGTACGTTGATAAACCGGGGACAAGCAGACGAAGACAGGGTTTTGATACTGTAAATAATCATATCCCATTGATACCAATGTTTATTTCCCGGTACTGATTATCATTTCTTTCGGCGCGCCAAATAAAAACAAGCACTTAACTGTTAACATGTTAAGTGCTTGTTTCATTTTTAAAGCCTCGAATTTTCTGGTGGATGTTTCCTGCTACTTCCTTATAACCCGACTGACAGCGGCGAAATCCTGATCACCAAGCCCCTGAGCCAGGGCTGCTTTGTAGAGTTTATTGATGGTTGCGGTTGCAAAGAGAGGTTGTCCGACTTCTTCAGCCAGCCGTAATGCGAGCCGCAAGTCCTTCTGCATATGCTTGAGCGGGAATGCGGTGGGAAAATCTCTGTTAGCGGCTATTTGCGCTCCTTTCATTCTGAACATCGGGTTGGCAACGGCTCCGGTATCGAGGACTTCAAGCAGTTGGGAAGTATCCAACCCACTCCCTGCCGCCAGGGCAATGCCTTCGCTCAGAGCGGTCAACATCCCGCACATTACCAGATTGTTGGCCAGTTTCATGCGGGCGGCGTTTCCC
>JAURXC010000293.1 GCA_030654645.1 Deltaproteobacteria bacterium
AATTCGCGAAAGAGCAGGTCGAAGCTGCCGCCATCGCTCCACCAGGACTCCTTCAGGTGTTTCGTATCAACCGGGTAAGGGTATATTTCGATGTTTTTCGGCAGCGAGTTGCGGAAGAGGATCGAAGACCGCTTCAGGTGATAGCGGGAGGTGATCAGGATTATGGAACGGATCTTGTTCTGCATGATGACTTCACGCCCCAGCACCGCGTTTTCGAGTGTATTGCGTGATGCCTTCTCCAGTATGACCCGCTCGGACGACGGATCTCCGGGACGGGGACGGTACAGGTCGCTTTTGCGGACAGAGGGATCGACCCCGATAAAATACAGGTACCGGGCGCGCGACTCCCTGAACAGGCGAATCCCCTCCTCCACCCTGCCCTTGCCGCCGGCCAGCACCACGATCGCATCGGCTTTGCGGCTGTGCTGCCGGTAGGAGAAAGTCTTGTAGGTAAAATCAATAAAAAGGGCCGTTACCGCGAACAGCCCTATCACAACCAATGTTATGAATGCCTTGATAATATTCATGCCATAACCCATATTTTCCTTGCAAGCGCAGCGTCACTCTGCTATAAGATTTTTTTCAGCAATCAAGGGAGGACAAAAATATGTCAAGAAAATGTGAAATCTGCGGAAAAGGCCCAAGCTTCGGTAACAATGTCAGCCATGCCAACAACAAAACCCGTACCGTATGGCGTCCGAATCTCCAGAAGATCAGAGCCGTAAAAAACGGTAGCATCTCCACCGTCAAGGTTTGCACCCGCTGCATCCGTTCCGGTTTTGTTACCAAAGTAATCTGACATTCAGTTTCCATGCTTCATAGATCAGCCGCCCTCCTGCAAGGAGCGCGGCTTTTTTGCGTTATTGGCCTGCAGGCTCCCGCAGAGCGGCCAGGACTTCGATCTCCACCCGCACTCCGCGCGGCAGCGAATTGACGGCAACGGTTGAACGGGCCGGCTTGTGGCTATCAAAAGACCTGGCGTAGACCCCGTTCATGGCGGCAAAATCGGCCATATCCACCAGAAATACGGTGGTTTTGATCACATCCTCGAATCCGGCGCCGGCTGCGGCCAGCACTGCGGCGATATTGGCCATCACCCGTTCGGTCTGAACGCTGATATCGCCCGTCACCACCTCGCCGGTAAGCGGGTCCAGCGGGATCTGGCCGGAGCAGAACAGCATGTTCCCGAACCGGATCGCCTGGGAATAGGGGCCTATGGCGGCCGGGGCATTTTCCGTAGCTATTGGCTGTAGTTTCATTGTTTCAACCTCTCCACCTTGATCACTCCCTTGACCTTCATAACCGCGTTCATAACCTTCTGCAGGTGCGCCAGGTCGGTTACGTTGACCTCGAAAGTGTTTTCTCCGCGCTGGTCCACGGTACTCTGGATATGGGCGCTGGCGATGTTGGCTTCGCAATTGGTGATCGCCAGCGTGATGTTGGCCAGGATGCCCTTGATGTCGTGACAGATGACCCTGATCTTGACCGGCAGCACCGATGCCTTGGCCTTGTTCCAGGCCACGTCGATGCGCCGTTCCGGGTCGTTTTCCATTGCAAACTGGCAGTCGGATGTATGTATCGTCACCCCCTTGCCGCGGGTGATGAAGCCGACGATATCGTCGCCCGGAACCGGGTTGCAGCACTTGCCGAAGCGTACCAGCACATCGTCGATGCCGCTGATCTCGACCGCGCTGGAGGTTTTGCCCTTGAGCTTGTTGATCACCGACTCAAGCCGGGACTCCTTACGGTCCGAACGTTCCTGGATCTTGGCATCGGGCAGCAGCTTGCCGACAATCTGGCCGATCGAGATCTTGCCATAGCCGACCGCCGCCAGCAGATCGTCATCGGCCGCATAGCCGAATTCTCCGGCGATCTTCTTGAACTCGCCGCTCTTCTGGACTTTCTGCAGATTGACCGAGTATTTGCGGAGATCCTTTTCACAGATCTCACGGCCGAGCACGATGCTGCGCTTGCGCTCCTCGATCTTGATCCAGGCCCTGATCTTGTTGCGAGCACGGGAACTCTTGACGATCTTGAGCCAGTCCTTGCTGGGGGTGTGATGGGGCGAGGTGATCACCTCGACGATATCGCCGTTTTTCAGCTCGTACTTGAGCGGCACCAGCTTGCCGTTGACCTTGGCCCCCACGCAGCGATGCCCGATATCGGTATGGACGCTGTAGGCGAAATCGATCGGGGTCGCCCCCTTGGGATAGCCCTTCACATCGCCCTTGGGAGTGAATACATAGACCTCTTCGTTGAACAGCTCGACCTTGACCGAGTCCATGAACTCCCTGGAGTCCTGCAAGTCCTGCTGCCACTCCAGAAGCTGCCGCAGCCAGGCGAAGCGCTTGACCTCTTTTTCGTCGTAACCCTTGCCTTCCTTGTACTTCCAGTGCGCGGCGATGCCGGCGTCGGCGACGCTGTGCATCTCGTGGGTGCGAATCTGGACCTCCATCCGGTCGCCATGTGGCCCGATCACCGTCGTATGCAGGGACTGGTACATGTTTCCCTTGGGCATGGCGATGTAGTCCTTGAAGCGCCCCGGAATCGGCTTCCAGGCCGAGTGGATCACCCCCAGCACCTCGTAGCACTCGCGCAGGTCCTCGACCAGGATCCGCACTGCGATCAGGTCGTAGATCTCCTCGAACTCCACGTTGCGCTTTTCCATCTTGCGATAGATCGAATAGAGGTGCTTGCTGCGGCCGGATATTTCTCCCTTTATTCCATAAAATGCCAGCTTTTCCGTAATGATGGCCTTGGCTTCTTCAACGAAAGCTTCACGCTCCTGCTTCTTTAGTGAGATTTTCCGCACCAGGTCGAAATAGATCTCCGGCTGCAGATAGCGGAAAGAGAGGTCTTCCAGCTCGACCTTGACCCAGGAGATACCCAGGCGGTTGGCGATGGGAGCGTAGATATCCATCGTTTCCTTGGCGATGCTGCGCTGTTTCGGCTCCGGCTGGAACTCCATCGTACGCATGTTGTGCAGCCGGTCGGCCAGCTTGACCAGGATCACGCGGATATCGATCGCCATCGCCAGCAGCATCTTACGGAAATTCTCGGCCTGGCTCTCTTCCTTGGTCTTGAAGTTGATCTTGCTGATCTTGGTGACACCGTCCACCAGCGCCGTTACCTCGTCGCCGAACATCGCGGTCAGCTCTTCCGATGTGGCCAGGGTGTCCTCGATCGTGTCATGCAGGAATCCGGTGACGATGCTGGGAACGTCCAGCTTCAGGTCGGCCAGCAGTCCGGCCACCTCCATCGGGTGGATGATGTACGGCTCCCCGGACAGACGGGTCTGCCCCTGGTGCACCTTGGCACAGTAAACATATGCCTTGCGGATCAGGTTGAAGTCTGCCGTAGGGTTATATGCCGCCACTTTGTCAAGAATGTCATTAAGCCTGATCATAAGCTGTTATCGCCCAAATGGATTAGTGAAGCGGGATCTCGGAAACAGGATAAAAAAAGGGTGAAATCGGAGTATATTCCGGCTTCACCCTGGGTGACGGGTAATGATTAACGATGCTTTCTGGTGACCTCGAAACTGATCTTGCCCGCGGCGATTTCGCGCAAAGCGGTAACCACGTGGCGGTTGTTCTTGGGATCGATCAGCGGGTTGGCCCCCTTGTACAGCTGTTTGACCCGTTTTGATGCCAGCATTACCAGCTGGAATCTGTTTTCAACTTTTTCAAGACAATCTTCAACGGTAACCCGTGCCATATTCAAACTCCTCTTGCTACGTAAAATGGATAGCCTATGTACCCTGTTTTTGATTAAATATCAAACAATTTCCCTACCTGCTCCATCATCCGGAACGTTTTGCGGCAATGGGCAATCACGATTGCCGACAGTTCGCTGCAGGCAACTTCAAAATTATCGTTGATGATGATGTAGTCGTACCAGCGCGATTCCTTGATCTCGTCGGCCGCCCTGAGGATGCGCCGCTCGATCACATCCTGCGCGTCCGACGAACGGCTCTCCAGCCGCCGCCGCAGTTCCTCCATGCTCGGGGGCAGGATAAAGACATAGATGCCGCCGTCAAACTGTTCCTTCAGCTTGAGCGCCCCCTGGCAATCGATATCCAGCACCAGGTTGACGCCGTTCTTACGCGCCTCCTCCAGCGTTTTCAGGGCGGTGCCGTACATGTTGCCATGCACCAGGGCCCATTCGGCAAAGGCGTCTTCATCAACCATCCGTTCAAATTCTTCCTGGGACACGAAATGGTAGGCCTCGCCATCCACCTCCCCCGGACGCGGTTTGCGGGTGGTATAGCTGATGGACTCCCTGATGTCGGGAAAGGTTTTGAACAGCTCGCGGCAGAGAGATGTCTTACCGGCTCCGGAAGGGGCAGACAGTATCAGAATCAAACCTTCACGTTTCATATCACGGCCTCGCAAAATATTGATGATCGGGCAACCATCTGTAGCATATATGGGAACCGGTGACTACCAAATTACTCCACGTTCTGCACCTGCTCCCGCATCTTCTCCATCTCGGCCTTGATCCTGATCACCAGCGTCGCCAGTTCAGCGTCATTGGATTTGGAGCCGATCGTGTTCACCTCGCGGTTCATCTCCTGCATCAGGAAATCCAGCTTGCGACCAACCGGCTCCGCCAGTTGCAGCGTCTCGTCAAACTGGTTGAAGTGGCTGGCAAGCCGGACCAGTTCCTCGGTGATATCGCTGCGATCAGCCATCAGCGCGACCTCCTGCGCCAGGCGGGCCTCGTCGAATTCGTTTCCTTCCAGCAGCTGCTCCAGCCTGAGTTTGAGTTTTTGACGGTATTCCGCCACCACCTGCGGCGTGCGCCCGCTAATCCGGCCGGTCCATTCCGCCACCTGCCCGCGCCTGGCCAGCAGATCGCACTCCAGCGCTTCGCCTTCCCGGGTGCGCATGGCATCAATGGCGGTCACGGCCGCTTGCACCGCCGAAAACAGGAGCGGCTGAAGCTCGGTTTCATCGATTGTCGAGACGGGAGAATCCCTGATTACCCCTTTCTGGGACAGGATCAGTGATAGCGGCAAATCCGCGGTCAACTGCAGCTCCTCGGCCAGGCGGGAGAAAGCCTCGTGGTAGCCGCGCGCAACAGCCGGGTCAAGCTGCGGGATCGCGCCGGTCGCGGTCGCCTCCTCCCACTGGACGTACACATCGATCTTGCCACGCTTTAGCAGCGAGGTAACCAGCCGTTTCACATCATTCTCCAGGGCCATGAAACTGCGCGGCATCCGCACCGACACTTCACCGTAGCGGTGGTTCACCGAGCGGATCTCTACCGTGAAACTACCCTGCGGCGCCGAAGCCTCGCCCTTGCCGTAACCTGTCATACTTTTAAGCATAATTGATATTCCTTCCCTGCCGTGCCATATCCTGGCTGATTCTGCTTCACATACCGTAATTCCTGCTTGTTTGTCCAGCCAATTCCGGTATAGTTTGCGGCCATGCACACGCTCAGACTCATCACCGGCAGTTCGCAGCGGCTACTGGCCGAAACGCTGGCCGACAACATGCTGAAATCGCCGGTTTCCCCGCTGGAGCGCGAGACAATCATCGTCCTCAGCAACGGCATGGCCCGCTGGCTTTCCATGGAACTGGCCGCCCGTCACGGAGTTGCCGCCGGGCTGGATTTTCGTTTTCCCAACGACCTGCTTGACGGCTGTTTCCGCGCACTGCTCCCGGATGCGCCCGTATCATCCCCCTTCGCTCCGGATGCCATGACTTGGCGCATTGCGGCACTGTTGCCGGACCTGGCTCACAGGCCCGGCTTCGAACAGATCGCCGCTTACCTGGGAAACAGCTCCGATGACCGCCGCCTGCTGCAGATATCCCGCAACCTGGCCGACACCTTCGATCAGTACACCATCTTCCGGCCGGAGATGGTCATCGGCTGGGACGGAGGCGAGGGCGACGGCTGGCAACCGCAATTATGGCGGGCGCTGGGCGCTGAATGCAGCGGCAGGCACCGGGCCGCCCTGCTGCAGGAGTTCGGCAGGGTGATCGCTTCCGAAAGCTGTACATCCGGGCGCCTGCCAAGACGCGTCAGCCTGTTCGGCATCTCCTACCTGCCCTCCTTCCACCTGGAGGCGCTGCGGCTGCTTTCAACCCGTTGCGAAGTGACCTGCTACCTGCTGAACCCCTGCGGGCTGTACTGGGGCAACCTGATCTCCGAACGCGACCGGGCCGGACTGGCGTTGCGAGCGGATCTGCCACCAGAGGCGGTAGAGTACTACGAGACCGGCAACCCGCTGCTGTCATCGCTGGGAACGCTGGGACAGGAGTTCTTCGAGACGTTGCTTGAATACGGCTTCGAATGCGAGGAGCTGGACGATCCCTCGGCAATAACCGGACAATCGGCGCAATCGGCACAGCCCAAGCTGCTGTCCGCGATCCAGGCCGACATACTGACCCTCAACAATCGACCTGCCGGCGGAACGAAAGCGATCGTTCCGGCGGACGACCGTTCGCTGCAGATCCACTCCTGCCACGGCCCGCTGCGCGAGATGGAAATACTGTACGACAACCTGCTGGCGATGTTCGACGAACTTCCCGTGCTCGAACCGCGCCAGATCGTGGTAATGATTCCGGATATCGAAGGCTACGCACCCTACATCAGCGCCGTTTTCGGCAACCGCGCCGGAGGACGGCCGCCGCTCCCCTACTCGATCGCCGACCGGAACGTGCGCCGAGAGAGCCCGTTCGTCGATTCCTTCCTGAGCTTGCTTGACTTCTCGTCCGGCCGCTTCGGTATCAACGAGGTGCTGAGCATCCTGGA
>JAURXC010000294.1 GCA_030654645.1 Deltaproteobacteria bacterium
TGATAAGGGGGGATTGAGGGGGGTTAGTTTAGATTATACAGCGCACCAGCTGACTTTCGTTGCGCTTTTGCGAGAGTGAATTGTCGTATTTCAGTTTGTTTTTTGCATCTTTCATGGACCCGAAAACTCAGACTTCCACGCCCGCCCGGCGGTTGATCACCACCGATGACCCTGGCAGTTTCTTGGCGGCTTTCTTGACCTCGGTGGAAATCGAGGCCAGCTGGGCGTACGAGGAGACCGGCGTCAGGCGGGTATTGACGATGCCGATCGATATCGAGAGCAGCCCGAATGTTTCCTCTTCCCCCTTGCGGTTCACCGCGCTGTAACAACCAGCGACAAAGTCCTCTTCCCCGTGAAAAAGCGGCAGATGCCTTTCGAGAGTATTGATCACCCGTGACGAGATATACTCGGCATGGTGCGGGCCGGTTATGATGATGAAGTCGTCGCCGCCGATATGCCCGCAGAAGCAGTGCAAACCTTCTCCCGACGACCGTGTCACAGCCAAAATGATTTCCCCGATTGTCTTGATGACCACATCACCCCGCTGGAATCCGTAATAATCGTTGAACGGCTTGAAGTTATCGATGTCGATGTAGGCAATGTCGAAGTCTTCACCAGAGGCAAGCCGATCGTTTATCTCGCGCTGGATGCTCTCGTTGCCCGGCAGCCCGGTCAGCGGGTTGGCGCCCTTGGCCAGGGTCAGGTTGATGTCGGTAATGGCGCTGATGAAACGGTTGACATCCACTACGCCGTGGTAGATCCCGCTTCTGGTGACACAGATGTTATCAACCCGCACATCCGGCTCCCGCGACTGGAAGGCCCGGGCGGCATCCCTGATCCTGACATCGGCCTCCAGTACCAGCCTGATCGGCGCCATCAGATCGCGCATCTTCCTGGAGTGGTTGATATGGAAGGCAAATCCGTTCATGCCGATCACGTGCTCTTCCAAAAAGGTCGAACGGTTGATGATGCCGACCGCCTGTCCGTCATCCACCACCGGCAGCACCTGCAGGGCCGGATCGCCCTGGAACCGTTTGAGGACGGCGGCCAGGTTGTCTCCCGGATTTGCGGGAGGAACCGCGATGGAAATGTCTCCGATATATTCAGTGCCGGCACTTTCCACCACCGCTTCCCCTCCGCAAACATTCCCGGAGACTTCTTCCGGACCCGGAAGCACGCTCTCAGCGACCTGCCCGGAAGACGCTTCTGGCGTGGAAACCGTCATATCCCCAAGCGACCGTCCCTGGGAGATGAATGCCTCGAACTGCAGCGAATCCAGCGGGCGGGCGAAATAGTAGCCCTGCGCCTGCTGGCATTTGCGCTGCCGCAAAAATTCGAGTTGTTCCGCAGTTTCCACCCCCTCGGCAATCACGTTCAGCTTCAGCGCGTGGGCCATGGCCACAATGGCATCCACGATCGCGGCATCATCCGGGTCGTTGACGATATCACGCACAAAAGAGCGGTCCACCTTGATCGTATCGATCGGCAGGTGTTTGAGATATGAGAGCGAGGAGTAGCCGGTGCCGAAATCGTCGACCGAGATGCTGATGCCCATTTCCTTCAGGCGCAGCAGTTTGCAGATAGTGTCGCTGGAATCGCCCATCAGTGCGCTTTCGGTCAGCTCCAGTTCCAGGCAGCGCGGGTCCAGCCCGGTTTCGGCAAGGATCTGCGTGACCAGTGGCACGAAGGCGTTGTCGCGCAACTGGCGGGCGGACAGATTAACCGCCACCTTGAGCTTCTGCATGCCGGCATCCTGCCAGGCCTTATTTTGCCGGCAGGCCTCTTTTAAAACATATGTCCCCAACCTCACGATCAAACCGTTCTCTTCGGCAACAGCTATGAACCTGTCGGGCGGGATCGTGCCGTGGCCGGGACGTTGCCAGCGCACCAACGCCTCCATGCCGATGATATCCCGGCCGTTGATGGCCATCTTGGGCTGATAGCAGAGATAGAATTCATTCTCCTCGATGGCTCGCAGCAACCCGGTCTCGATGCTGAGGCGTTCGACGGCTTTCTGGTTGAGCGCTTCGGAATAGTACTGGAACTGCACGCCGTTCTGACGGGCCTGGTTCATGGCTATATGTGCGTTCTGAAGCAGAACTTCGCTGGTTACACCATCGGAGGGGAAGCAGGCGATTCCGAAACAGGCCGGTATGATCGCTTCGTCTGACCCCAGAAGCAGCGGTTCCGAGAAGATCGTCTGCAGTTTGTTCAGGATCATGGCGACATCACCGGCCAGAACATTCCCCCCCAGCACCAGAACGAATTCGTCACGGTGGATGCGGGCGATCGTATCATACTGGCGCACCGTTGAAGCCAGCCGTTCGGCGATGCCGCGCACCACCTCGCCGCCGCCGCTGTGCCCCCGCGCATCGACAACGGCCTTGAAGCCGGTCAGGCTGATGTAGATCACGGCCGTGTTCTTGCGCTTGCGGCTGTTGAAGGCGATCACCTGGTTCAGGCGATCCTGCAGCAGGTTGTGATTGGGCAGGCCGGTTTCACGGTCGTAGTAGGCCAGCTTGTTTATCTCGCGCTCGGCCAGCAGATAAGTCTCCTGCGATGAGCGGAGCTGCTCCGTATAGGAGCGTATAAGCAAGTACAAAAGAACCGCCGTGGCAAGGATGAACAGGCTCCCCTTGGCAAAGGCGGCATGTTCCAGCTGGTGCCGGTCCCGGATCAACCTGGAGGTGAGCGAGTCCGAGAACAGTATCCATCCGAAACCGATACATGCATACAACATCACAATCCTGGCTGGTGAGAGGTTGTCATAAGGCGAGAAAAAAACCCGGTTGGCGGTTTGCATAAAAAATCTCCGGTAAATTTTCGGAACGACTGGACAAATAGACAGGGTATGTATTGCAGACAGGATTTTACACTGATTTAATGAGCGGGGGCGTTACAAGTGGGCAAACATATTGTGACGTATTTGTGAACAAGGAATTGAGGATGTGATTCAGTCGGAAGCTTTATAAGTACAGGTTGACCGGATCGGCGATCCGGGAGGCTATTTCTGGTGACAGTCTTTGCATTCCACCGGCCCTTCACCGAACAGCTCGTGACAATCGGTACAATATTTGTGCGCCCACTCCTTGCCGAACCCCTTTATTTTTCCAGGTGCGGTTGTGGTCACGTTTTTTCCATCCGCCGAGACGGAAACATTGTCATGGCAGACGTAGCACTTGCCGACCCGTTCTGTCTGATGCCCCTTGTGATTGAAAACCATGCCGTTCTTGAAATTAATGATATCGGATGCAACCGCACTGGACGAAATCAGCATCAAAACCATAACCAGCTTTTTCAAAACACACCTCCTGATGACACGATTATCTTGAATTGAATACACTCGTTCGGGATTCGGCTTATGAAAACCTGAACATCCCATGTTTATAAGACAGGACTGCCCGCTTCATCAGTTACAAGCCAGTCGGCGCATCTATTCTACCGATCAGACGCGTAAAGAAATCCGGTATGCCGGTTGCGAAAGTCAGCCGTTTACCGTTCACCGGGTGCGTAAAAGAGATTGATCTGGAATGTAGCGCCAGGGTGCCGTAAGCATCATTCCGCTCGCCGTAGATCCTGTCCCCCACCACCGGGTGCCCGTTTTCCGAAAGATGCACCCGTATCTGGTGTTTGCGGCCGGTCAACAGGTGAATATCCAGCAGACTGAACCCTTTGATCTCTTTAAGAACCTTATACTCGGTATGGGACAACTTCCCCACTGTCGTGTCAGGCGTGGAATAGACCTTATAAGCGCTGTTTTCAGTCAGATGACTGCTGATCGTTCCCTCTTTCAGTGCAAGCGTACCATGAACAATCGCAAGATAATGCTTATCGGTTTCCTGCCAGTGCCCCTGCAGAAAGATCTTGGCCTGTTCACTCCTGGCGAGTATCAGCAGACCGGAAGTATCCCGGTCCAGTCGGTGTACTATGTATACCCGGTTTCGTGACCGGGGGTCTCCCTTGCGGACGTAATCATTGAGGATGGTATGAACCGTTCTTGATTTGTCCCGGTCGGTCCCGACCGAAAGGAGTCCGCACGGTTTTTCCACAACGATGACATCCCTGTCCTCGTGAACGATTGTCAGTCCCTTGGGCTGATATTTAGCAGGTGGACGTTTTGTTCCAGGCATCGCGGTTTTCTTTCAAATAAACAAACACAGGATATTTCCTATGATTCAGATGTACTTTGTGTATATCACGCGTTCCATGACAGCTACAATGGCTTTTTGACCGGTCTTCACTTTTTAATTAAGCACATTTCCTGGATATCGATTCAAGTTCATCCTGCCACCACGCACATAAAAAAAGCGGTGAAGGAAAGTTACTCCTTCACCGCTAACGTACAGCATATCAATCGGTAATAATATCAGTGATCAATAGCCTTGGCCATGCCGAGGCCGGTGTTCTGACGGACGTAGATCTCGTCGAACATCTCTTCGGATCTCTTGCTCGGGAACAGCAGGGTGCCGAAAATTGCAGCCATGAAACCCAGCGGGATCGAGATGATGCCGGGGTTTTTCAGCTTCAGGATCGGTTTGTCAAGACCCATGATCGACTTGCCGTCCTTGTTCTTCTCAAAGTCGGCCTTGGCTGTTGTCAAT
>JAURXC010000300.1 GCA_030654645.1 Deltaproteobacteria bacterium
GCACTTTTCCGGATTCAGCAGCCCGTCAAAACCGTCCTCGATGCCGATCACGTTCCAGCCGTGGCGGATGATGGCGCTCTTCACCACTCCACGGATAACCGCGTTCAGCCCGGGGCAATCACCACCTCCGGTCAAGATGCCGATAGTCGAGACAGCCATGATGAACCTCCTGAAATGAATGTTGCGATGTACTATCGAAAACTAACCCCTCCAAACCTCCCCTTGTCAGGGGAGGCTTAAAGGCTTCCCCCCTGATAAGGGGGGATTGAGGGGGGTTGGTTTAGATGTTTCAGCGCACCTGGTTTTCTCGGCGTGCATCCGTTTTTCTCGGCGGTTAACTGCAGTTTATGTTTATTGCCGGGCAATGCCGAATTTACGCATCCGGGCCCGAAGTGTGCTGGGGTTGAGTCCAAGCAGCACCGCGGCCCCTTTTTCGCCCTCGATGCGCCAGCCGGTTTTCTGGAGTACCCGAAGAATGTGATCCTGCTCCAATTCCTCCAGGGATTTGATCTCAAAACCTGACGGCTCTTCTGCCTTCTGGTACGTTTCAAAGCTGTCCAGCACCTGCAGCATTTTTCCCTGGCTGATGATCACCGCCCGCTCGATGACGCTTTCCAGCTCCCGCACGTTGCCGGGCCAGCGGTAGCTTTGAAGTTCGTCCAGGGTGTCTTTCGGCACGATCTCGATCTGCTTGCCCATTTTCTTGTTGAACTTGGCTACAAAATGATTGACCAGCAACGGAATGTCTTCTTTTCGTTGCCTGAGTGGCGGGATCTTGATCGGGAAAACATTGAGCCGGTAGAAAAGGTCTTCCCGGAACGTGCCGTTCTTGATCTCTTCCTCAAGGTTGCGGTTGCTGGCAGCTATGATCCTTACATCGGTTTTAATGGTGTGCGGGCTGCCCAATCGCTCGAATTCGCCGTCCTGAATGACCCGCAGCAGCTTGCATTGCAGCTCCATCGGCATCTCGCCGATTTCGTCCAGAAAAATGGTGCCGCCGTTGGCCAGTTCGAAGCGTCCGATCTGCCGGGCATCAGCTCCGGTGAAAGCGCCCTTTTCGCGCCCGAAGAGCTCGCTTTCGAACAGATTGGCCGGCAGAGCCGTACAGTTGACCGTTATTAATGGCCGTTCCTTGCGGGAACTTCTCCTGTGGATGGCGCGCGCCACCACGCCCTTGCCCGACCCGGTCTCGCCCAAAAGAAGAACTGTCGCATTCATCGGCGCCACCTGATCAATCTGGGCAAATACGAATGACATGGCCTCGCTCTGACCGGTGATCTCGCCGAAGTTATACTTCCGGGCAACATCCTGCTGCAGATAGATATTCTCGGCCTGGAGCAGCTCTTTCAAGCGAGTTATCTCTTGACAGGCTACCAGGAGTTGCTCTTCGGAGCGCTTGTGTTCGTCTATTTCCAGTATCAGTTGTTCGTTGATCCTGTTCAGCGCCCCGGTACGCTCGGCTACCCGCAGTTCCAGTTCATTATGGGCTCTCAGCAATTCGTCCTCGGCCCGCTTGCGTTCGCTAATATCGGTGATTGCGACCCGGCACTCCGTACCGGAAGAGAAGGCCACCGCCTCGATATGAACAAAGACCGTGGATGCTGACTCCGTGGCAAGCGTCACTTCGCAGGTTTCCTTGTCACGGCTCGCAAAGACCTTTCCTAAAAATTCGGAGAAGAACTGGCGGATGTCATCGGCTACGAACAGCCCGAAGCGCCGGCCGAGCAGCCGGCTGCGCGCTATGCCGAACAGTCCGGCGGCGGTGAGATTGGCGGCAAGTATGGTTCCAGCGCGGTCGAGGGTCAGGTAGCCGACCGGAGTAAAATCGTAGATATCGGCATAGCTTTCCAAAGCGCTTTCTATCTCGCATCTGGCCTGGTGAAGCTCCGCGTTCTGCATTTCCAGTTCTATCTGGTGAACCTGCAATTCGTGAAATAGCCGCTGCGTCTCGTTGTATTTCTGGTGAAAGTCCGTTTCCGGCGATTTGGCTTTCATCTGTTCTTCCGCAAGGCGGCGCAGGTCGGTGTTTTCTAAGAGTTTTGTGTCTTTACCTGTAACCATTGGAATCCCCCAACGCAACACCAGCGATATTGTTAGTTTTTTTACAAACAACTTTATACCAGCTTTTCAGAAAAAATCTTAAACAGAATATATTTTTGCAGGATTTTCCCACTCCTGATCAGCGTTGCACGGCATCCTGACAAAAAAATCTATCAATCTCTTGAATTGCACAGTGGCTATCCAATTCAGTTCAAAGCACCCTCAACATGCTGAGGTTCCACCATATACGGTGGCCATGTGGATTATAAATACTTGCCGGATGCCCGTTCCGGCCGGCCTAATGCCCTGTTATCAAAGTATGATTCAAG
>JAURXC010000303.1 GCA_030654645.1 Deltaproteobacteria bacterium
TTCGAGCTGACCGACGCCGCTGCCGAGCGTTCCGCTGCTGCTGGCTGCATCCAGCTCTCCAAGGATTCAGTTGCCAAGTACCTGCGTTCCAACGTGGCCCTGATGAAAAAGATGATCAAGGACGGCTACCAGGATGCCCAGACCCTGCAGAATCGCATCGACGCCGTCAACGAGTGGCTGGCCAAGCCGGAACTGCTTGAAGCCGACAAGAATGCCGAATACGCCGCCGTGATCGAGATCGACCTGGCCGAGATCACCGAGCCGATCCTGGCCTGCCCGAACGATCCGGATGATGTCAAGCTGCTGTCCGACGTGGCTGGAACCACAATCAATGACGTGTTCATCGGTTCCTGCATGACCAACATCGGTCATTTCCGTGCTGCCGCCGAAATCTGGCGCGGCCAGAAGTTCAACCCGGCTGTCCGTACCTGGATCACACCGCCGACCCGCATGGACAGCGACCTGCTTAAAGACGAAGCTTACTTCGCTGTTTACAGCGCCTTCGGCGCACGTATCGAGATCGCCGGTTGTTCGCTCTGCATGGGTAACCAGGCCAGGGTACCGGATGGGGTCAACATGTTCTCAACCTCAACCCGTAACTTCGACGATCGTATCGGCGATGGTGCCAAAGTGTTCCTCGGTTCGGCCGAGCTGGGCGCTGTAGCCGCTCGTTTGGGCAAACTGCCGACACCGGCCGAGTTCCTGGAAATCTACAACGAGAAAATTGTTCCGAACAAAGAGAAGATCTACCGTTATCTGCAGTTTGACGAGATGCCGGAATACAAGTAGTACATAGTGATTACAAACCGGAGGCCGAGAGGCTGAAGGTGTTATATTACTTCCCGCCCGAACATGTTCGGGCGGGTTTTTTTTGATAATTAGGCTCACGGCTCGTCAAGTCCGGCAAAAGTGGTAGAATAGCTTCTCGAATTATTAAAACTAGCAGCGAGCTAAATGATTCGATACCGGTGCATTTCACAGCTTCGATCACCCTTAACCTCCAGATTCCGAAAGGAGCGGACAGCATCATGACTCATCAATCCCTCGGCATTATCCGCAATATCGGCATCATCTCCCATATCGACGCAGGCAAGACTACCGTATCGGAAAGGATTCTCTTTTACAGCGGTGAAACGCACAAGATGGGCGAAGTACACAACGGCCAGGCGGTGATGGACTGGATGCCGCAGGAGCAGGAGCGTGGGATTACAATTACCGCCACCGCCACCACCTGCCGCTGGGGAGAGTTCCGGATCAACCTGATCGATACCCCCGGCCATATCGACTTCACTATCGAGGTCGAGCGGAGCATGCGGGTTCTGGATGGGGCCGTGGCAATCTTCAGCGCGGTGGAGGGGGTTCAGCCACAGAGCGAATTAGTCTGGCGGCAGGCTGACCGTTACCGCGTGCCGCGGATCTGTCTGATCAACAAGATGGACCGCTCCGGCGCAGATTATCGCCAGACCATGCGCCAGATGGAGAAGCGATTAAAAGCGAGGCCGGTATTGATTCAGCTTCCCATCGGTGAAGAAGCCGGCTTCAGCGGTGTTATCGACCTGTTAAACGAAGAGGCGTTCCTCTTCAGCGACACGGATCTTGGCAGCACCATGCTTCCGGTTCCGATTCCGCCCGAAGCTGTAAACGAAGTACAGGAGTCTCGTCTTAAATTAACCGAAACTGTTGCCGATTTCGATGACGAGGTCATGGCCGATTTTCTGGAGGGGAAGCGGGTGACGGCTGAACGCCTGCGGAGCGCGCTACGCCGCGGAACGCTGGCCAGTTCGCTATTTCCGGTGCTGCTGGGGTCTGCGCTACGCAACAAGGGCATCCAACCGCTGCTGGACGCGGTCGGACTTTATCTCCCATCACCACTGGAGGCGGTACCGCTGATCGGACGTGATCCCGTCAACGGAGAACATGAGACGCTGGCTTGCGACCCCTCCGCGCCGTTACGGGCATTGGCGTTCAAGGTGATGTCCGAGGAGGGGCGGCGGGTCACCTATTTTCGCGTCTATAGCGGAACACTCCGCACCGGTGTCATGTTGTTCAACAGTACCCGGCAGTCGTCGGAAAGGGTCAGGCACCTTTTCCGCATGCATGCCCACAGGCGGGAGGAAATCTGCGAAGCCAGGGCCGGCGACATAGTTGCCGCACTGGGGTGTCAAGAGACGCTGACTGGCGATACGATCTGCGACCCGGGCAAGCCGTTGTTACTTGAAGGCCTGACAGTTCCGGAACCGGTGGTTTCGCTGGCGGTGGAAGCCAAGGGGGCGGACGACCGGGAACGTCTGCCCCTAGCCCTGGAGCAACTCCAGTGGGAGGATCCCACATTCCGGGTTCACGAGGATAGTGAAACCGGCCAGACGCTTCTCACCGGCATGGGTGAACTGCATCTTGAGATCGTCATCGATCGGCTGGCTCGCGAGTACGGGGTACAGATCAAGACCGGGCGGCCGCGTGTGGTCTATCGGGAGGCGTTGCGACGCCAGGTGACGCGTCGCGAGAACTTCCAGCGGGCCTATGAACGGCGAATGGAAACGGTGGAAATGCTTATGCAGCTTACTCCACTCCCGCGGGGGAGCGGAGTTCGTATCCTGCTGCCGGCTGCTGAACCGCCTCTCAGCCCGCAGCTGCTGGCGGCCTTGGAGGATAGTCTAATGCAGGGTTGCCTGTCCGGCTGTATGACAGGTTATCATCTTACCGATCTTGAGGTGCGGGTGCTGGAGATTCCGTTTGAATCGGGGGTTCCAAGTGAACCGGGGCTCAGGTCGGCAGCGCTGCGCGGGCTGGCGCTGGCGGCGAGAGAATGCGAACCTTTCCTGTTGGAACCGATCATGTCGCTGGAGCTGGAGGTTCCAACCGAGAGTCTGGGCAAGGTGCTCGGCTCGCTTCAGCAGAAGCGTGGCCGGGTGGAGGGGCTGGATTCGCGAGGCGAATTCGAGATCGTTCGGGCCACCGTGCCACTGTCTGAAATGTTTGGTTACATGACCGAGCTGCGTAGCGCTACCCGTGGCCGCGGGAGCTATACCATGGAATTCCTCTGTTTTGATGAGGCGCCATCCGCAATACAGGAACAGTATGGACTGGGTTAGGCGGTCAATCCCTTTCGACCGGCAGCAGTGGCAATATGCTATAATTGCATCGTGGCAGAGTAGTCGCCATTGCATTTGAAACCGGTGGAAAGGAGTTGATTGATATGTTGGAAGGATTCGATATTACCGCTAAAGCGGTCAAGGAATATATGCACCATGGTGATCCGTTGATGTTTGTAGAGCTGCGCCACAATCACGGGCACGACTGGAGCCTGTTCAAGGTGCGTGGATCGCTGCGCGTCGAAACCGACGCATTGGAACGGCATCTGGCTGAAATTCCCCACGACCGTCCGATTGTAGTATTGTCGGACTGTCCCGGTGAAAAAAACATGGAGCGGGCATCGCAGCTGTTGGTTAAAAACGGCTGGAGCGACGTCCATAAACTGGTTGGGGGATTCAAGGCCTATCTGGAGGCGGGTCTTCCTGTTGAACCGCCCACTTCACATGTTCCGGCCACGAAGATAATGCTGCTCTGATCCAAGGCGCTTGAGCCGGTGGAGAAGATGGTTTCACAAATATCCGTTGTTGTAGGCAATAAAAAAGGAGACTGCGGTGAATGCAATCTCCTTTTTTACAACTTGCCAGATTGTTATGTTCAATGATCCGGTTCAATCGGCACCGGTTCGCAGACGCTGCGCTTGTCATGCGACTTGGCTCCGCATATGGAACAACTGAATTCGGCATTGCTGGTCAGTTTGTCCAGCAGCCGTGGACTGGTAACGGCACATACTTTCGAGTGTTTGCCTGACATGGATAAACACCTCCTCTTTCCAGGTCTTCTGCTGTCTTACGTTTATTATGATACCCGTTTTTACCGCAAAATAACAGCGGCCGGATGCGTGTACAGGGTGGGGCAGGTCGTAGCGCAAGTTCGTTCATGGTTCGAACTGACTGCCGGCAATTGCTAGACGGCCGATGAAAAATGTGCTGATTGCTGCGTCAATTGATGTCAATGTGTGTCAATATGTTCCGTATTGTGACAACTAACCTGACCGGGAAAGATACGAGGAGACAGCTTTGAAACGATCATCGAGAAACCGGCTTACCGAACACCTGCTCACCCAGTTCCCTGGCGATACGCTCTTCGAGCGCCTGGCCAGGACCGTCTGCAGAGCCGGATGCCTGCCACGCAAGGAGTTGTACGAGGCGTGGGAGGTGGCAAGGCGCGTGCGGCGGCGTTTCCGGGGCGGCAGGGTGGTGGATTTGGCCTGTGGTCACGGCCTGTTGGCACATATTCTTCTGTTGCTGGACGACAGCTCATCGCTTGCGTTGGCCGTTGACCGGCGCATTCCGGAGCAGGCTGCCAAGCTTGCTGCCTGCATGGGGGAAACCTGGCCACGGCTGGTCGGCAGAGTGGAATTCGTGCAGCAGGATCTGGAACAGGTAACTCTGTATCGGGACGATCTGGTGGTTTCGGTGCACGCCTGCGGGAGCTTGACCGATCTTGTTCTGGAGCGGGCCATGGCGGTAGGGGCGCGGGTGGCGGTACTCCCCTGTTGCCACGATCTGAATGCCGGTGGCTTGGGCGGCTTGCAGGGATGGCTGGACGGCCCGCTGGCCCAGGATGTTCTCAGGGCCGTGCGTCTTCGCGATAGTGGTTACCGTGTATTTACACAGCAGATCCCCAATGACATCACGCCGAAAAACCGCCTGTTGTTGGGAGAACCCTGTATCCCATCGTCCGCCGCATCCGGCTCATGATGTGTCATGATGTTTCATTTGGTGTCAACAGGTGCCCTGGTTTTTGCTTGGCTGTGGATGTTTGCTGAAGACGCATTTGCGTCATGATGTTTCAAATAGTATTTATTTGTGTCGCTGTTTGCCGGGGCTCGGCTTCAGTGCGAAGGCTATCATCGTGGTGATATTCCAATAAAACAAGAATGTGAATTAAGAATTATATTCTCACTCAGTACAAAAACCACGTTTCTGTATTTACCGGACTGAAGTAATTGGTTATCATGCCAAGCGCTCATTACAATCATATAACCAAGGACAATCCGCTATCTGGAGGAAGAGCGTAATATTCTGCCTCCGGACAGCGCCAAGGTGCTCGTTGTAAGTTCAATGCGTGACAGCGGGAACATAATGGGAGCATTCATCAATCAGTGCGAGTCGTATATTGTAAAACCGGTTGACAGAAATGAGATTCTGAAGCATTTGCATTCATTCGGTTTGATTGTGTAATCAGTTCAGCTAAGAGCATTTCATGCAAGATGCAATAGCCTGACATGATGATGGGGGGCTGTCATGAACAATGGAAACACTTCAACTCTGCTGGAACAGCTGGAGCGACGCAACGATGAACTTGCGTCAATGGTCGAGATCGGAAAGGCGCTGACGTCCAGCCTTGAGATACACGAAATCCTTGAATCGATCATGAAGCAGGTGGAGCGCCTGTTGAAGCCCAAAGCTTGGTCGCTTCTGCTTGTTGACAAGAAAACCGGGGATCTGACCTTTGAAATTACCGTTTCTCCGGTGGCGGAAAAACTGAAGGAAATTACCCTGAAGCCGGGAGAGGGTGTAGCCGGTTGGGTGGCATTGCATGGTGAACCGCTGTTGATACCTGATGTCAGCAAAGATCAGCGTTTTGCCCTGTACATAGACCGGAAGCTGTCGTTTACAACGCGCTCCATAGTCTGCGTTCCGATGAAAATCAAGGAACGGGTCGTGGGGGTAATCGAGCTGATCAACAGTTATGAAGATTCTGATTTTGACGAGAGCGATATTTCGCTGCTTATGGCAATTGCCGATTTTGCCGCGATTGCGCTTGAAAACGCCGGGAACTACGAGCGTATCAACGAGCTGGTTGTGACCGATGATCTGTCCGGCCTGTACAATTCAAGACATTTTGGAACTCTGATCGAAAACGAACTGAGCCGCGCCAAGCGTTACGATGAAGAACTCTCACTCGTTTTTCTCGATCTGGACCGCTTCAAGAATGTCAACGACAGGCATGGACACCTGGTTGGAAGCCGGATGCTGAGCGAGTTCGGCCGGTTGATAGGGCGCAATATCCGTTCATCTGATTTTGCGGCCCGCTATGGTGGTGACGAGTTTGCAATTATCCTGCCCCATACCACAAAAGAACAGGCGGTAAAGCTGGCTGTGAAACTGCTTGGAATCATGCAAAACACGAAATTCGTTTCCGATGACGACATTCCGATTCATCTGACCGCCAGCTTTGGTGTCTCCAATTATCCGTCGGACGCCTCCATCGGAGTCGAGCTGATCAGGGCCGCCGACGTTGCCATGTATGCCGCCAAGGATAGCGGCAGGGCCGCGGTGCGGGGGTTTGTAGCCGTTAAGCCGCCAGCGGAAAACTTCTGATGGGCGTATGGATTGCGCCTTCCTGAGTCAATCGGCTTTGAAAAAGGATAAACTCCCTCACCGCAAGTGAAGGGAGTTTTTTTTGTAGGTGGCGATCGAGAAAGATGCCGGCCTCTTCCGGTTTGGGTATTTTGAGTCGCGCCAGGGTTATATGCGGCGAAAAGGGGCGATCTTCCAGCGCCATGCCGCTATCCGTCACCGCAGCATGCACCTTCGCGGCGAGATGCAGCAGTCGCGATTCGTGCTCCAGCCCGACCCACAGTACCCTCGGCCGGCGGCGGTCGGGAAAACATCCGCTTCCGCCGAAGCGGAGAGTAAATGCCGGGGCATGAATCCGGGAGAGTCTGCCGGTCAACCGGGCAACACCGTCATCATCCACCTCACCCAGAAAAGCCAGCGTCAGGTGGATCTGCTCCCATGGAACCCAGCGGGCGCCCGGTATATCGCACCTGAGCCCGGCCAGTGCTTTCCTGGCCTGTTCCGGGAGTTCAATCGCAATAAAGAGCCGCATCGGCTGACCTCCTGCTCAT
>JAURXC010000157.1 GCA_030654645.1 Deltaproteobacteria bacterium
ACCCATAAAGCAGAATACGCCCCTGAATCTTTAGTGGCTCAGTACTGGAACGAATGCCTCGGAGCGAGAGCCATTCCATTTGATCCTGCAGCCCGCGAAGCATTGATTGCCGATGGTTGTAACCACCCAGAACTTAAACGCCATATTGAAGCTTGGCAGGAGATGAAGCGCACTGATTCAAAATGGGTAAGCGGAGAAAAACGATAGCCAACTATTCCCCCAACTACGCCAACTTTTATGCTATAAGACCCCAAAAGAATTCTGGAAAGTGAAACGATAATGGCTAGTGCCGATCAACTAAAAGCCCTGCTCAAGTCCCATATCGCCAGCGACGACACTCATTTCTTTTCCGTCGCCATGCAGATTGCCGCCCACGAAGCCAAGCTTGGGCACGGCAAGCTGGCGGAAGAGATGCGCGCCTTGATCGATGCCGCCAAGTCGCGCCGTACTGCTGAATCGATAACCAAAAAACCGACCCCGATTGCCCAGCCGCGCGGTGAACTGTCCAATCTGCTTGAAGTAACCTACCCCTCAGCCCGGCTGAACGACATGGTTCTGGATGATGCCGTGGAAACCAGCCTGAAGAGGATTATCCTGGAGCAACGCAATTTTTCCAAGATTCGCGGTCATGGCCTTTCGCCCCGGCGCAAACTTTTGCTGGTCGGCCCACCTGGCACCGGCAAAACCATGACGGCTTCGGTTCTGGCCGGAGAGTTGAACATACCACTGTTTCTTGTCAGGCTGGACGCCCTTATCACCAAGTTTATGGGCGAAACCGCTGCCAAGCTCCGCCAGGTCTTTGAGGCGATTTCCGATGTACGCGGCATTTATTTCTTCGATGAATTCGACGCTATCGGTTCACAGCGCGGCTTGACTAACGACGTGGGTGAAATCCGGCGGGTGCTCAATAGTTTCCTCCAGATGATAGAACAGGATAGCTCAAACAGCGTTGTCATTGCCGCGACAAATCATCCCGAACTGCTGGATTATGCCGTGTTCCGCCGTTTCGACGACGTGATTGAATATGGTCTTCCCCAGCGGGAGCAGATCATCGCACTTCTGAAGGCTCGGCTCGTCAATTTCAAGCTGCGTGCACCGCGCTGGAACACCTTGGCAGCCACGGCGGAAGGTTTGAGCTATTCTGATGTTGCCCGAGCCACCGAAGAGGCGATCAAGAATGCCATCATCCACGATCAACACTGCGTGTCACCGACAGACCTGGAAAAGACCCTCGAAGAACGCAAAGTCATGCGCAGCCGCATGACTCTGACAAAATAATCACCCACCATGCCTGATACTACTCGCGAACAGCTCCCCCACATCATTCTTACTGATACCGCCTCTACCGAACGCTTCAGTGCTATTTCTTCTGGTGGCGGGCGTCCACCTGCTCTGCCGCAACTTGACCGCGCAACCCATGGCCAGGGTCTCCTGAACCGGATTGAAACCCTTAAAAATTCTGCCGTCCAGGCAAAGCAAGCTCAACAAGACGCGGGCATGGAGTCCGGGTTTGGTATCCAGGTGCAGTTTCGTAGTTTTGACGATGTTGCTCTGGCGTTTGAAAGCCTGCCACGGGAAAAGTCAGGCATTGAGTTGTTGAATGTGCAGCAGGACGAGCACCATGCCTGCGCCACGGTTTTTGTGCCGGAGGGGAAGTTTGAACATTTTGAGAAACTTATAACCGAATACCTTGAAGAGAAGACCGACCGGAACGGAAAATCGCGAGACCACAAGGCGCTCCTCAATACTATCGAGGACATAAGGAGCGCAACGCTGGAAGCGCTTTGGACTGATAGTCCGGAAGCGTTGCCGGAAAATGAGAATGAGGCGGTCTGGTGGGAAGTCTGGCTTCCGGTTCGTGGTGATCGCCAGGGGACGTTGCAACAATTCCGTAATATTGCGGAGGGGATCGGGTTTCATCTTGGCGAAGGTGCAATCTCATTTCCGGAGCGTTCCGTTCTCCTCATGAACGGAACCAGACGGCAGATACATCAATCAATGCTGCTGCTGAATTGTGTTGCCGAGCTGCGTCGCGCCAAGGAGACGGCGGAGTTTTTTGATTCATTTGACCTGGCGGAACAGCGAGAGTGGGTTGATGATCTCCTGCAGCGCACGACAATCCGGCAGGGTAATCTCCCGTGCGTTTGTATCCTCGACACCGGTGTGAACAATGGCCACCCGCTTCTTTATCATTCGCTGCATGCCAGTGACCAGCACACTATCGACCCGGCTACGGGAGTTTACGATGAAAACGGGCATGGCACCCGGATGGCGGGGATTGCTTTGTATGGCGACTTGACTGATGCTCTGAATGAAGACGGGCATATTCACCTGTCACATCGTCTGGAGTCGGTCAAGTTGTTGCGTCATGAAGGTGGCAATGAAGGGATACATCACGGCCACCTGACGGTGGATGCGGTTTCGCAGCCCGAGACAGCAGCCGCCGATAGCAAACGGGTCTTCGGTCTGGCAGTGACAGCTACGGACAGTCGTGACCGTGGCCGCCCTTCCGCATGGTCAGCCACACTGGATCGTCTGGCAGCAGACAGTGAAGGAGACGGCTTGTCTCCCCGCCTGTTGGTGGTCTCGGCTGGTAATATTCAAAACAATCCTGCCTGGCTTAATTATCCTGCAAGTAACTCAAGCGATGGCATTCATGATCCGGGACAGGCGTGGAACGTCCTGACCGTTGGCGCCTTCACGCAAAAGGTTCGCATCACCGAAGAAGGCGCGTCCGGTTACAACGCGATTGCGCCTGACGGTGGCCTTAGTCCGTTCAGCACAACATCCATGACATGGGGCAGGCCCTGCCCATGGCCGTTGAAGCCGGATGTCGTCATGGAGGGGGGTAATGCTGCCAATGACGGACTCGGGGCGGTCTGGACACAGAGTCTGAGCCTTCTAACCACAAATCACCTGCCTGAAGAGCGCCTTTTGACTACCGCTAACGCCACCAGCGCAGCAACATATCTGTGCGCCAGAATGGCTGCGCAACTGATCGCAGAATATCCGGACTTCTGGCCGGAAACTATCCGGGCGCTGATAGTCCATTCAGCCGGGTGGACTGAGCCGATGCTGCAAATGTTTAAGACCGGTGGTACGCCCAAGGAGCAATATAGAAGGCTTATCAGGCATTGTGGTTTCGGTGTTCCGAATCTTGAGCGTGCCATGTGGAGTGCTACCAATTCCCTGACATTGATAGTTCAGGATACCTTGCAGCCATTTGAAAAGACCGGCGCCAACCAGCCAAAGACCCGCGACATGCATCTGCGCCGGCTCCCCTGGCCAATCGCCGAGCTTGAGACTTTGGGTGAAACTCAAGTTGAGATGCGTGTCACGCTCTCCTATTTTATCGAACCGAACCCTGCTGAAAGAGGTATCAAGGGGCGTTACCGGTATGAATCCCATGGGCTGCGTTTTGATGTGAAGCGGCCTGAAGAAACCGAGTGGGAGTTCCGTGCAAGGATTAACCGTATCGTCAGAGATGAAGAGGAAGGGACTGCCACAGGTGGCAGTGACCCTGGCTGGGATCTGGGCACAAACCTCCGCCATCTTGGCTCATTACACTGCGACAAGTGGCGTGGCGAAGCGGCCAAACTTGCTGCACGTGGATGTCTTGCTGTGTATCCTGCCTTGGGATGGTGGAAAACCAGGGCACTCCTGGCGAGATACAACAAGCAGGCTCGCTATGCGCTGATTATTTCTATTAATGCACCGGAAGTTAATGTGGATATTTATAATGCGGTGCGTACCCAGATCGAAATGCCAGTTACTATAGGAATTTGAGAATATAACATGACAGCAGAATCTATTACGACCACCCCAAAAACTGATCTTAAAAACCTGACTCTTCCCGACCTGGAGAAGTTTCTCCAGGGGCAGGGCAAGGAGCGTTTTCGCGCCCTGCAGGTATTCAAATGGCTTTACCAGCACGATGCCCGCACTTTTGACGAGATGACCAACATCTCCAAGGATCTGCGCCGGGAGCTGTCCGAGACCGCCCTGATCAGTAATCTTGAGCCGGAAGCGGTCGAGCAGGGGAGCGATGGCACCCGCAAATACCTGTTCAAGCTGGGTGACGGCAACGGTGTCGAAGCGGTGCTGATCCCGATCGAAGGGCGCAATACGCTCTGCATCTCGTCCCAGGCCGGCTGCGCCATGGGGTGCGAGTTCTGCCTGACAGGCACCTACAAGCTGACCCGCAACCTGACCACGGCCGAGATCGTCAACCAGATCATGGCTGTCGAGAGGGACCTGATCACCAATCCGCCGGCCCTTTCGGTTGATCCGGGACAAGACGGCGCTGAGTCCGATGACGGGGATGACGATGACGGTCAGGCGCAATCACCGGCAGGAATCCGCAATATCGTGATGATGGGCATGGGCGAGCCGCTGCATAACCTGGACAACGTGATTCCGGCGATCCGGATCATGATCGACGGCAACGGCCTGCAATTCTCCAACCGCAGGGTGACGGTCTCCACCTGCGGCCTGGTTCCGGAAATGGCCCGGCTGGGGCGTGAAATTCCGAACGTCAACCTGGCGGTGTCACTGAACGCCACCACCGACGAGCTGCGCGACCGGATCATGCCGGTCAACCGACGTTATCCGATCAGGGAATTGCTGAAAGCCTGCAAGGAGTTTCCGCTCCCCGGCCGCCGCAAGGTTACCTTCGAATACGTGATGCTGGGCGGGATCAACGATACGCTGCAGGACGCCAAACGGTTGCTGCGGCTGATCAGCGACATCCCCAACAAGGTCAACCTGATTCCGTTCAATGAACACGAAGGGTGTGAATTCAAGGCGCCGACCAGGGCCGCGATCGACGCTTTCCATAAATACCTGATCGACCACAACGTGACGGTGATTACCCGTGACAGTCGCGGCGGGGATATCTCGGCGGCTTGCGGGCAGTTGAAGGGGAAGTTGGAAAAGGCTTGAAGATTTTTTTCAGTCAAGACAGGGTCAGTCCAAGTGAACAGCAGGGAAACCGAACGCGCGGAGCTGAGGGCACGGATCGATGCCATCGTGGCTGATCTGGAGGGAGGGCAGGAATGAGCAAGAAAAAATCCGAGAAAATGGTTTCCATTGTTAATGACTCCGAGTTAGATCCCGGGGCAACTATTCGAAAATATCGAATAGTTCAAGCATAGTAAGTCTAAAATTTATGGACATACTATGCTGATAAATGCGACAGACCGGCCATTGGAGTTGTGAGCAGCCACTTTCTTCCGCAGCCTTTAGTGAGCTGTTGCTGGATGTGATCGACCGTCTCGATGTTAATCAAGCTCTTAAAGACGTGGCGCCATTCGTCAAGGATCAGCAGATGCTCACGATCTGGTCGCGCGATTTCTTTCGTGATGTTGCGAGTCACATTCGTGTAGAAGTATGACGGTCGTAAGGAGAGAAAGCATAAGCAAAGACCTCCGAGCTTTTACAAGCTTCGGAGGTCTTTGTGCTTTCAGTGTTTCACGTTAAATGTGATTTACACCTGCGGACGTCTCGAACGGTACTCGATCACCGGTTCGTGGCGTGGCGTGTTGCGTGGGGCGCTACCGGCCGGTTTAGCCGATTTTCCCCAGGAAGTACCTTGGCCGCTCTTACCGGCCCCGGGCTTGCCGAAGCGTCCGCCTGTTGGTACTCCACCCTTTTTGGGTCCGCCGCTGCGACCGGCGGGCTTGCGCAGTGTGGTTGTCGGCTCATGGCCGGCGATCTGTAGTTCGGGCAGTTTCTTGCCGATGAAGCGCTCGATCCGCTCCAGGTAGTTGCGTTCCGATGCGGAGGCGAACGAAATGGCGATGCCGGTTGCGCCGGCGCGGCCGGTGCGGCCGATGCGGTGGACGTAGTCTTCGGCGAAGCGCGGCAGGTCGAAGTTGATCACATGGCTGACGCCGGTTACGTCCAGTCCGCGCGCGGCCACGTCGGTGGCTACCAGCAGACGGATACCGCCGCGGCGCATGCGCTCGATGGTCTTGTTGCGGGCCATCTGGGTCATATCGCCATGCAGGGCGGCGGCCGGATGGCCGTTGCGGGAGAGTTCACGGGACAACTCGTCGGCGTCGCGCTTGGTGGCCGAGAAGATTATGGCGCGGGTCAGTTCGGCCGTGCTGATCAGGTGGTTTAGCAGCTCTTTTTTGTGGGTCAGGTTGTCGGCTACGTGCAAGCGTTGTTCGATCAGCGCGTGGGAGTCGGTGCGTACGGCCAGCTCGACCCGCTTCGGTTCGCGCAGCATGTTCTCGGCCAGTCGGGAGATTTCGCCGCCCATGGTTGCGGTGAACATCACGGTCTGACGATCGGAGGGGGCGCGGGAAACGATCTTGTTGATGTCTTCGCTGAAGCCCATGTCCAGCATGCGGTCGGCTTCGTCCAGTACCAGCATCTCCAGACGGTCGAGGCGGATGCTGCCGCGTTCCAGGTGATCCACCAGGCGGCCGGGGGTGGCGACGATGATGTCCACCGGTGCGGACAACAGTCGAAGTTGTTCACGATAGGGCATGCCTCCCAGCAGTGTGCCGCAACGGGGGCGAATACCACGGCCGTAGCCACGGGCCGATTCCATTACCTGCCCGGCCAGTTCGCGGGTCGGGGCCAGAACCAGGATGCGGGGGCCTTTGCCGGGCAGCGCTGATTTTACGGTCAGGCGCTCCAGCGCGGGCAGTACGAAGGCGGCGGTTTTGCCGGTGCCGGTCTGGGCGGTGGCGATCACGTCGTGGCCGGCCATAACCAGCGGGATTGATTGTTCTTGAATCGGGGTCGGGTTGGTGTAGCCGCAGGCTGTGATAGCGGAGAGGATGGCCGGATTGAGGCCGAGTTCTGCAAACGTCATGAAAATTCCTTTTCTGGGAGCGGTGTAGAGGGACAAGCGCACACGAACCGAGGGATCAAACCGATGATCCCGGGAAAGGATAGCAGTAACGTGCGGGCAGACAATGAACCTTCGCCTGCCAGACGGTCTGCTTGTTTCAATAAGGAGATTGAAGGTGCAGGGGGGCAGAATGCGATGATTAAAAGAGAAGCAGCGGACACCATACCGCTCCTTCATTTACGTACAGCAATTTGTAACCATAGAGATATTTTCTGACAAATGCAAGCAATAATTGCCGGTCACTTGGTCCTGTCGCGTATACATATGACTCGACACTTGTATATCCATTCCCCGTCGTGCTAACTTGTTCTCGAAAACATCCGTAATTTCATTCATACCGCTGCGGTGGAAACCTGAACACTGCGCCTTACAAGAGGAGTAACTCCGTGAGCAAACAGTTCATCTGCGACATAAAAGACCGCGATTCAATCAATTCGGTATTCCTGGTCAAGGACAAGATCATGGCCATGGCCAAAAATGGCAAGCCTTACATGAACCTGCGCTTGATGGACAAGAGCGGCGATATCGACGGCAAGCTCTGGGACAACGTCGAGGCGCTCGACAAGCTGTTCGAGAAGGACGATTTCGTGTCCGTGCGGGGCAAGGCCTCGGTCTATCTGAACAAGATGCAGGTGGTGATCGCCGAAATCTCCAGGCTGCCCGAGGATGAAGTCTCGTTGTCCGATTTTCTGCCCGTATCGCCCCGCAGCATCGACGAGATGCGCCGAGAACTCCAGGACGTGGTGGCCGCGATCGGCAACTCGCACCTGCAAGGGTTGATGCGCTCATTTCTGGACGATGAACAATTCATGAAGCAATACTGCGCCGCTCCGGCCGCCAAGGGCATGCACCACGTCTACCTGGGGGGATTGCTGGAACACTCGCTGGCGCTGGTAAAGCTGGTCAAGAGCATTGTGCCGCTCTACCACGGTATCAACGAGGATCTGCTGGTGGCGGGAGCGCTGCTGCACGATGTGGGCAAGATCCACGAGATGAGCTTCGAACGGGCCATCGACTATACCGACGCCGGCAAGCTGCTGGGGCACATCACGATCGGGGTGGAACTGGTGGAGGAAAGGATCCGCCAGGTGGAGGGCTTCCCGCGCGAACTGTCCATGCTGCTCAAGCACATGCTGCTCTCCCATCATGGCCAGTACGAATACGGTTCCCCCAAACGGCCCAAGACGATCGAAGCCACGGTGCTCAACTATCTGGACGACATGGATTCCAAGATCAACGGCATCCAGGCCCACATTGCCAAGGAGAACGCCTCCACCTCGCGCTGGACCGCACATCACCGGCTCTATGACCGCTATTTTTTCAAATGCAACGGGATCGACCAGGATCAGCAGGAAGTCGAGTGTGTACGGGATGAGAGTTGTGAACCACCGTTGGAAGAACCACCCGCTGCCCCCGCTCCCAGGGCGGAACGGCCGGCATTCAGCAACCAGCCGCTGAAGGGACTGGAAAATTTGAAGCTGTTCTGACAGGGATAAGCCAAGTACAATTGAACGGGATCAAGACCACTTTTCACAGACTTGGTTTTCCAGGCCAGGAATCTGGATCAGGGGATTGTTCCGGAAAAAACTGTTGAGCGGGTGTCGTTTCCGGACCTGGAAACCTTTTACTGTTATCCCCCTTGGATGTGAGAATTAGAGCCTGTTCCGAGCCATCCCTGCACAAATTGCAAATTCAATTGACAATTTGTGCAGGGATGGTACAGTCAATGCCATGATTAGACGAACGGCACACGCAACCATCATGCGCTTGGCAAAAGGCTTTCCGGTCATTGCCATCACCGGCCCACGCCAATCGGGCAAGACAACCCTTGCCAGGAGTGCATTCCCCGACAAGCCGTACCTGACCCTGGAAGACCCGGATACTCGTCAGCTTGCCGAAAGCGACCCGCGAGGTCTGCTCTCCCACTACTCCGACGGCCTTATCCTCGACGAGGCACAGCGGTCGCCACAACTCTTCTCCTACCTGCAAGGATTCGTGGACAACCAGTTGGTCCCTGGAAAATACGTGCTGACAGGCTCTCAGCAGTTTGGCCTTCTGTCCGGTATTACCCAGTCCCTCGCCGGTCGTGTGGGGATGGTGCAACTGCTCCCCTTTGCCATGGAGGAGTTGAACTCTGCCGGCAAACTGCCGGATGATGTGGACCGCCTCATGCTGCGAGGCATGTACCCGCCGCTTTACGACCGCGCTCTGCTCCCGGAGGATTGGTTTGCCGGCTACGTTAACACCTACATTGAAAGGGATGTGCGCCAGCTCATCAATGTGCGCGATCTTTCCGTTTTCCAGCGCTTTGTCAGGATGTGCGCTGCCCGCACCGGACAACTGCTCAATCTTTCATCCCTCTCCACTGACTGCGGCATCACCCACAACACCGCCGCCGCCTGGATCTCGGTGTTGGAGGCGAGCTACATCATCTTTCTGTTGCGCCCCCATTTTGCCAATTTCAACAAGAGGCTCGTCAAGACCCCCAAGCTCTATTTTCACGATACCGGCCTGGCCGGCTGGCTGTTGGGCATACGAGAGCACCAGCAGCTTGCCTTCCATGCCCAGCGGGGAGCGTTGTTCGAAAATCTCGTGGTGACCGAATTTCTCAAAGGGAGGTTCAACAGGGGGAGACAGCCCGATCTCTTCTTCTGGCGCGACAGCAGGGGATTGGAGGTTGACCTGTTGCTGGATGACGGAATCAGCCTGAAACCGGTCGAGATAAAATCCGGCCAGACCATCGTGCCCGATTATATGACTTCCCTGAAAAAATGGTGTGAATTGTCCGGAAATCCTGAGCGTCCGGCATTACTCGTTTATGGAGGGGACAAGATGCTCGCGAGCGGAAATATCTCGCTCATCCCTTGGCGAGAGATGTCAGGTCTGGCTGCAACGTAAATGAGTGGTCGCCATCCGAATTGAGCCTATGCAGCTGCCAAAGTGGGATTGTCCAGGCCATGTAGCGTGATTACCGTGTAATCAGCCCCCTCAAAACCCCCAGATTAACCCCATCCATCTCATCACTATCCCCCTTGGGGGTCTCCAGAATCTTGGGGATCTTTTCAAAACGGGGATCGTTGAGGATGAAGCGGAACGGGTTGAGTCCCAGCGTGCCCTGCCCGATGTGCTCGTGGCGGTCGACGCGGGAACCGAGCCCCTTTTTGGAGTCGTTGAAATGGAAACATTGCAGCCTCTCCAGGCCGATCAGCCGGTCGAACTGCTCCATCGTGTCGCGATAACCCTCTTCGCTGGCGGTATCGTAGCCGGCCGCAAAGGTGTGGCAGGTGTCGAAACAGACCCCGAATTTGTGCGGGAAACGTGAACCATCGATTATCGCGGCCAGCTCTTCAAAAGTCCGGCCCAGATTGCTTCCCTGGCCGGCGGTGGTCTCCACCAGCACCCGCCCCTCGAATTGCGGAACCTCGTCGAACAATTGATTGAATGCCGCGATTACCCGCTCCAGGCCGACTTGGGGCGAGTCCGCCAGATGCGAGCCGGGGTGCATGACCACCTTGGCGATGCCGAGCCGGGCACAGGTCTCCAGCTCATCGCGGAAGGCCGCCAGGCTCTTGTCGCGTGTTTCACCCGGCGGAGCGGCCAGGTTGATCAGGTAGATGTCGTGGGAGATGATCTCGTGCAGTCCGGAGCCGGCGAACTTCTGCCGGAACAGCGCGGTATCGGCTTCGCTGACCGGCTTGCCCTTCCACTGGTTGGAATTGCGGGTGAAGATCTGCAGCACGCCGCAACCGGCGGCAACGGCCCGGTCTATGGCCAGGTGCAGGCCGCCGGAGATCGACATGTGGGCGCCAAGGTAATCTTTCATGTGGAAACCTCGCTCTTTATTTTTCAGATCAGATCAATGTGGCTGCCGTAAAAATGCACATCCACCTCTTCACCGGCTTTGAAACGGGTGCTTTCAGCCGGCAGGATCGCCAAGGCGGTGGCATCGACCATGGTCCTCAGGATGGCGGTCTGCTGGTTGCCGGCCGAAGACGCCAGCCAGCGGCCGTTCTCCCGTTCCAGGCGAATCCGCACGATCTGGATCTTGCCCGGTTTCTTTTTGATATCTTCGCTCAAAACCGCCTTGAAGAGCGGGCGCAATACATGGCTATGTCCCATCATCCTCAGCAGTGCCGGCCGGACAAAGTCCTCGAAGGTGATCATGGTCGAAACCGGGTTGCCCGGCAACGAGAAGACCGGGGTTGTGCCATGCAGTGCGAATGCGGTCGGGCCGCCTGGTTTGACCCCGACTTTCCAGAACAGCTGACTGGCGCCAAGCTCATCCAGCACGTCCCGCACAAAATCACAGTCACCGGCCGATACGCCGGCCGAAGTGATCAGCGCATCGGCTTTCAATCCTTCACGCAGCATTTCGCGGTGGCTTTCCAGGTTGTCGCGGGCGATGCCGATGATGCGGGGGATGGCCCCGGTTTCCTGCACCGCCGCCGCCAGCGAGAGGATGTTGCTGTTGACTATTTCGCCCGGTCCCGGAGTTCGGCCCAGTTCGATCAGTTCATCTCCGGTGGAGAGTATGGCCACGACCGGCCTTCGGAAGACCGGAACCAGCGCCATGCCGAAGGTTGCCAGCATGTTCACTTCAGGCGGCCGGATCAGAGTGCCGGCCCGGACGAAGACTACGCCGGCGCGCACATCCTCACCGTTCAGCCTGATATGCTGGCCGCAGACGACCGTTTCGTTCAACGTCACCAGATCCTGTCCGTCGTCGGTCTCCTCGACCGGCACCACCGCGTCGCAGCCCTCCGGAGTCGGCGCGCCGGTCATGATCCTGACCGCGCA